>DAISHP010000425.1:0-2083 GCA_036822475.1 Bacillota bacterium | reverse complement strand
AAAGTGTACCTGAATTCAATAAAATAACCTATTCCACGCCCCGGAAAAAGTGCCCGGTAGTGATTCCGCCCGGAATTAAAGGGAGAATTGCCTCTTTCCACGGACCTTTTCCGCCCCGCTCCAGGGCCTGCCGGTAGGCGCGGGTTACTTTGGAAACGTAATCCGGTCCGTGCCGGCGGGCGTCGATCCGGAGAACGCTTGCTCCGGTCTCCATTACTGCCCGCAGCTCGTCCAGCAGGCAAAGCTCCCGGGAGTTAAAGATGTGCATCCGACAGAACCGGTCGACTTCGACGGGGAAAAGAACGCCGCGGCGGTCCCGCAGGTAGCATTTGCGCTCCCGGCAGGGCCGCGGGCATTTCTTTTCCGGGGTCAGGCCCCCCAGGACGCTCCCGGGCACGCAGTATTCGGAAACCATTAATTCCACGCCACCGTGCACCAGGACTTCCCCGGGCACTTTCGCGCGGCCGGCCACCTCCCGGATTTGTTCCCTCGTCAACTCCGGGGAAAGAGCCACCTGCGCCGCGCCCGCCGCGTGCAGATAGCGGCCCGTCCAGCTGTTCCATACATTGAAGGCAAAATCCGTGTAAAAGGGGATCTTCAGTTCTCTAACCAGCTCCAGCAAACCCAGGTTGCCCACCAGGATCCCGTCCGCCGGCCACGCGGCAACTTCCCGGCAGAATTCGTAAATCGCCGTCAGTTCCCCGTCTTTGATAATCCGCGGCGTGGCGAAAATAAATTTCACTCCGTGCTTCCGGCAGTAGCGGAACCCCGCGTGCAAATCTTCCCGGCCGGCCGGCGGAAAACGGAAAGCGTCGCCGCCGAAGTAAACCAGGTCGGCCCCGGCGTCGACCGCCGCCCGCACGGAGGCCAGGTCGCCGGCAAAAACGGCCAAAAGAGGGGGCCCGGCGGGGGAAAATTCTCCGGAAGGAAACTGATCATCATCTCCGGACCGGTCATCCCCGGCAAAATACCTCGCCCCGTTCTTCAAGGCCAGCGTCAGCCGCTGCTCAAAAACTTCCGGCGAGGGTGCCCTTGCTCTGCGGGCGGCCCGCGCCCTGGCTTTGGCCAAAGAGGTGATTGCCTGCCGCCTGGCTGTGTTGATTTCGCTCACCGGGTAAATTACCGCCCCTTCCAGGCGGCAGTCCAACCCGGCCAGCATAAAGGGGGTGTTTCCCAGGCGGTCCAACTGCTGTTCAAGAAATTCAGCGGACAACGGTGCTTTTCGGGCCGGCTCGCCCGGGGAAAGGGTCCTCCCCTCACCCGCGTTGCCCTCCTCATCCCGGACGGAAATAATCAGCGGCTCTCCCGCTTTTGCCCGCACAGAAAAGTATACCGGCACTTTCCGGATTTCCTGGGGGGAGGTAAAGGTGGCCCTGGCCTGCTCGATCAGTTCTTTGTCGTGCGTTTTAAAGATCCGGTCCCCCGGGCGGGCCGGACCCCGGTAGGCCAGCCGGACCGTCTGCCCCGGCCGGGCGGACGCGACCTTTTTCCCGTTCACGAAAATTTCCCCGACCTCAAAACCGTCCCTGCCGCCCTCGGTAACCCAAACCTCCAGACCGTCGCCGACGTTTAAGCCGTCCTCCAGAGTGAGCTGCAGCCAGCCGTTCTCCCGGCGGCGCACCCGGCCCAAAAACACCCCCCGGTTGTTCGGACGGCGGAAGCTCATCAGCAATTTGCCCTGCCGCCCGAACAAATAGCCGGCGGTAAACTCCCGGTTAAAAATTTGCGCCAGATCCTTCGCCTCCTCCGGCGCGACAAAAAATTTCTCCGGCCCCAGGGCAGCGGCCCGGTCAAGCAACTGCCGGTAAACGCGCACCACCGTCGCCACGTACTCCGGTCTCTTCAGGCGGCCCTCAATTTTAAAGGCGTCGACGCCCGCCTGGATAAGGGCGGGAAGGTGCCGGCTGACGTTTAAATCGCGCGGGCTTAAAAGGTACTCGCCCACCTGGCCGGGTTCGGCCAGGGGCCGGCCGTGCCCGTCAACCAGGGCATACGGCAGCCGGCAGGGCTGCGCGCAGCGCCCGCGGTTGCCGCTGCGCCCGCCCACCAGGCTGGAGAACAGGCACTGCCCGGAATAGCAGAC
>DAISHP010000424.1:0-2094 GCA_036822475.1 Bacillota bacterium | reverse complement strand
GCGCTACGAATAATCATCGCGTCCCAAAACGATAACCGGTACCGCTGTTGGATTTTAATTGCCTCCAGGATGTCGGCGGCAAGAGGGGTATGCACATGCCAGTGGGAGAGGCTAAAAATAATGCGCGACGCTTCTTCGGGCGCAAGCGGCCGGCTGACTTTTTGAGTTACGGTGACGTAAAACTCCTGGAGCACCTGTACGCTTAAGACACCGCTCCGGGTTTCCCAAAGGCCGGCAACCAGCCCTTTTGCCCGGGTATGCTTTTCGCCGGCCGATTTATCGTGGGCATAAACTAAAATGTTGGTATCTACGAATTGCCGCTCACCGCTGGCGCTCATGCAATTCTCTCCTGCCCCAGCCAGCGTTTCCCCCTGTTCCTAAATCATATTTTTCCAATTCTGTCAGATGATCCTGCTTTGCCAGGTAGTACGCATCTTCCCGGCGCGTCAGCTCTTCCAATAAGTAAGTTAAAAGTCCAGAAAGCGATGTCCCCCGTTCAATGGCGATGTGCTTTGCCCGCCTGAGGATTGCTTTGGGAAGAGAAAGGGTAACATTCTGATACTCCATTGAGAATCACCTCCACGTAAATAAGTGTAACACATATTAACGTGCTGGTCAAACATTACCCTAAACCGTCACCCTCACTTACGTTCCAGCAAGGCCAGTTCGTATACCGAACGCATGCCCGCTTACATTGCCGCAGGCCAACCCCGGAGCAGCTTCCCCAGGCCCCTCCGGCCCGGCTCGAAGGATGAAAAACCGCCATGGATTTGGAGCTTTGGAAAATCGCGTCCTAATTTATCCAATTATTGTCAACAAATCCCCGAGCTATCATCCCATTCGATGATTCGAGAGATCACGTTGTAAAATCAGGGAAAAACCTCTAAGCCCATTTGCCGGAAATGTCGATCAAAAGTAAAAGCTTTCCTGCATCCCAGCCTGGACATAACCGCAAAGCTCAGGCAATCCGTAAAACTAGAGTCCTTAGATATTGGCCGGCGGACTTCATATATAACAGGTCATTCCCGCAACTTGCCAAAATCCAATGTGGTCAGGACACTGCCAGCATGAGGGCCACGATTAAAGAAGCCGGGGTTTAAAGGGGCGGTTGAGCTGAAAACCCGGCAGACTGGTAACCACTTTGAGAAAAGCTTCCTGGGACAGCTCCAGGGCGTCTTCCCGCTGGCCGGTCAGGCGGTAGCACAGGCTGTAAATTCTCCCCCTGTCCATTACCCTTTTCCACCTGTTCCCAATAAAAAAGTTTCAACCCCCGGACTGATTTTATTCCGGGAGATGCCGGCCTGCCCCAGCAGGCTGATTTCTTTCTCCGCAAAATTCCCGGCAAGATCTTTAAAACGATAGGCCCGGGGCTGCTGGGAGAGGGGTTTCCCCTCCCAGTCCAGAAATCCGCCGGTACGGGCGTCCAGGAGATCGGAGGCGGCTACCCCGGGTGCGGCTAAAGGCTGGTAGACCAGCCGCACTTCGCCGGGGCCGGACGGCCCGTAAACCTGGACGAACGAAAGGGTTAAGGGGAATTCCCGTCAGGGCGGCCGGCAAGCGGGAAAGAAGGGCCTTTTACGCCGGCTCATCCCCTGTGCCCCTGCTACTCCCTCCCGGCGAACGCCCCTACGATGGCCGCGGAAACCGCCGGGTTATCCTGCAATTTCAACAGATCGGCCGGTTTGCCACAAACCACCAGAGGTTCCTGGGTTAAAAATTCAGTTAAAGGAATTTGGTTGCGGTCTTTGTCCTGCCATTGATGATGGTCTGGGCATTAAGAGAGGTAGATTCATTCCATCGGATTGACACAGAGCCGAGGCGGAGCGCCGCTTGCCGGTCAGCTCTGCTGCCGCTGATGGCATCGGGACACTAATTTTGTCTTTCCCTTACTTCCAGCGTGTGGTATAATGATTTTATCAAAAAAGTATTTTCGGGGAAGGATCTTACCCTTTGGCCGGCAACGTCTTTGACCGTAGTGTAAAGGCCCTGGCCCGGCGCTACCCCCAACCCTTCGTCAAGGTGGCCCTGGGCTCCATTGAGGATCTCACCGTGGAGACCATCGAGAACCCGGAGATCAACCTGCCGGAAAGGAGA
>DAISHP010000423.1:0-2102 GCA_036822475.1 Bacillota bacterium | reverse complement strand
CAGGCCGCCCGCCTGGCCCTGATCAACCTGGGGTTAAACCGGTGATTGAGGAGGAAGCCCGATGTCCTTTTTTCAGCGTTTAAAGCAAGGTTTAGCGAAAACGAAGGGAAATCTGGTCGATAAAATCGAAGGGCTTTTAACCGGGCGGAAAACAATTGACGAAAGCCTCTACGAGGAACTGGAAGAAATCCTCATCCAGGCCGATGCAGGGGTAGAAGCGGCGCTGAAATTGATTGCGGAGCTGCGCAACCGCGTTAAAGAGCGCCGGATTAAAGAGCCCGGGCAGTTAAAAACCGTTCTGCAGGAGATTATCCAGGAAACTTTGGAAGGCCCGGCCGCGTTAAATGAAGGAGGGCCGCCGGCGGTGATCATGGTCGTCGGCGTAAACGGTACCGGGAAGACGACCACGATCGGCAAGCTGGCCTACCGTTTTCGCCGGGAGGGGCGAAAGGTGGTGCTGGCTGCCGCCGATACCTTCCGGGCGGCGGCCATCGACCAGCTGGAAATCTGGGGGAACCGGGCGGCGGCCGACGTAATCAAACACCGGGAAGGGGCCGACCCCGCCGCGGTGGCCTACGACGCCCTGCAGGCCGCCCGGGCGCGCAAGGCGGACGTCCTGATTGTGGACACGGCCGGGCGCCTGCATACGAAGAGCAACCTGATGGAGGAATTAAAAAAAATCGGCCGCGTTCTCGGGCGGGAATTGCCGGGGGCGCCCCACGAAACGCTGCTGGTTCTGGATGCCACCACCGGTCAAAACGCCCTGGTGCAGGCCGGAATATTCAAAGCAGCAATTGGCGTAACGGGGATTGTTTTAACTAAACTGGACGGCACCGCTAAAGGAGGAGTAATTATCGGCATCAAGGATACCCTGGGCATTCCGGTGAAATTTATCGGGATCGGTGAGCGCGTGGAAGATTTGCAGCCCTTTAACGCCCGTGAGTTTGTCCAGGCCCTCTTCGCCTGAATACCGGAAAGAAGATTACGGCAGCATCCAGAGGTGGAGATTTTCAAACCGACCCCCCACAGAGCAGTGGTTAATCAACGTGCCGCGGAAAAGAAAACCGGAATTGTGCAGGGTCAGGTTGAAATCATAGGAGGAAGCCCTCGTCAGGCTATAGACGCACTTGATTCCCAGGGAGCGGCATTTTTCCGCCAGTGCGTTCAACAGGATATTCATCAGGTTGCTCTGGCGGTACGCAGGGAGAACAGAGCACCTGGTAATTTCCGCCCGTTGATACTTTCCATTTCGCTCGGCCACGATGGCCCCGGCGACTGTTTCCCCCTGCCGGGCAACCAGGCAAAGGTCTCCTTTTTTGAGGGAAGAGGTCACCTGAGCCAGATCATTCCCGGTAATTTCATTTAAAACCGCCGCCTCTTTTTCCGTGACGGGTCCAATTTTGATGTCCGCGGAGAGAGTTTTTGAAGAGGTTCTGGGCGAGGTTAAAATTCCGTTTAAGATCCTTTGCTCCTCCGCCAGAGTGGAACTTAAAACGCGGCCGGGCTGCAGGTAGCCGGCCAATAAACACCCCGGGACGCCGGCAAAGAACCCGTCCAGATAACCTTCCATGACAAATCTTTCGTTTTTTAACAGGTACAGGTCGTAGGGCCGGACGGGAAAGATAATTTTCCCCAGCTTCTGCTGGTGGGCCAGGTCCCATAGAAAGGCGTAAAAATTTTCCGCCGCCGCCACTTCGTAATCCTCCACCCGGAGCAATTCGTTGCTTTTGTCCAGGCGAAAATGAACGGTAAATCCTTTTTCCTGATAGATCATCGGGTTGCCGGCTGTCTGCCGGGTGTTCCGCCTGACGGCTTCATTCTGGAACAACTTGCCCCCTCCTTTCTTTTTTCTCCGGTTGAGATGCCATTTTTTGCTGCTTGCAACTTATTATATCACTTAAGTTGCTGGAAAGCAAGCACAATAATCTTCTGTAAAATGACCTTATAGAATTTAAAAAAACAGACACAATTACCAATAGGGAAGGAAATGCCGGCCAAAGGGCGAATATAGAGAATAAAATTTAGGCACAAAGGCACAGAGGCACTAGGGATACAAAGGTACGAAAGCACGAAGAGAAATATATAAACGACCGGAATATTTA
>DAISHP010000422.1:0-2107 GCA_036822475.1 Bacillota bacterium | reverse complement strand
CGCATTCCCGCACCGCCCCCCAGAGAGTGTACGAGTTAATGTTCCGCACCTGGCCGGGGGCCGGTTTTTCTTCAGGCGGAACCACCTCGTCGCCGGTGGAAATGATCCCTACCTGCAAGGGCCGCCGCACTTCCACCGCCGTTACCCCGGCGGCGGCCAAAATACCCAGGTCCTGGGGGCGCAACCGGTGTCCGGCGGGCAGGAGCAGTTCCCCGGCGGCAAAATCCTCCCCCCGGCGGATCACGTTTTCCCCCGGCGCCACCGGCCGAAGCACGCCGATCGTCTTTTCGTCAAGCTCCTCGGTATATTCCACCATGACCACCGCGTCGGCCCCGGCGGGGAGCATTCCTCCGGTGGAGATGCGCCAGGCCTGTCCCGCCTTTAGTTCGCCTTGCGGTTTTTGTCCCATGAACACTTCCCCGGCTACCTCCAGGTAGGCGGGCAGTCCTTCGGAGGCGCCGAAGGTATCCGCGGCCCGCACGGCAAAACCGTCCATGGTGGCGCGGTCGAACCCCGGCACGTCGTCAACGGCCGTCACCTCACGGAGCAGGCAGCGGTTAAGGGCGGCAAGCAGGGGAACCGTTTCTCCTTCCTGCGGCGGCGAAAAGTACTGGAAAATTGTCTCCCGGGCTTCCTTGACGGTGACGGCTTTAAATAACTCTTTCATTTAACGTTCCTGGACGAAAAAGAAAATGGCCAGGATTCCGCTCCTTCCAGTTGATATTTTTCCCGGTAGCTCTTTTGGGTAACCCCTGGAAAAATAATTCGCTTTGGGGAGGTAAATTCCCTTCTTTGGATAAGAGACGAGACCCCCACCTGCCGCTTTTTACGGCATCGGCAAGAGGGTGATAAATTATATTCGGGGTAAAATTAAAATCCAATTGTATTGACGCAACCCGGAAGTTACATTATAATGTAATTACACAAATGTGAAGGGGGGTAGCAACATGATCAGGACCCAGATCTTGCTAGAGGAAGGGCAGCACAAATTTCTTTTAGAAGAGGCAAGAAAAAGGGGAATCAGTCTCTCCGAGGCGATCAGGCGTTTAATTGCCGAAAAGCAGCGGGAAATTTCCCTGGCCCAGTCCAAAGGCGGATTGGAAATGGCGGAAAGGGCTGTTTCCGGACCCGGCGATCTTCTTCACCACGACGAGGTTTTGTATAAATGAAAAAAGTATTTATTGACACAGGCGCCTGGTATGCTTTGAAAAACGCGAAAGACCCCTATCATCAAGAGGCGCTGGCTTTTTTTGCGGATTTAAAAGGCCGGGTCATCTGTTTTACCTCCGACTACGTTGCCGATGAAGCCATTACCCTGGTGAGGATGCGTCTGAAAAATCACCAGGTGGCTGCGGAACTGGCCCGGGAATTATTTGCTGAAAAAGCTGCCCAAATGATTTTTGTTTCCCCGACGGATCACAAAAGAGCGCTGGAGATTTTCACCAGGTACAGCGACCAGGATTTTTCCTACACCGATTGTACGAGTTTCGCCATCATGGAAGCCTTAAAAATAAAAGAAGCCCTGGCCTTTGACAGTCATTTCAACTTTGAAAAATTCGGCTTCCGGCAACTCCGTTTTTCCGGGTAGCGCGTCCCAAATTCCCAATTACCACGTTTTTCAGCTCCACCCCTGCTTCCGCTTCCTGCATCACCAATCTCCCAACCCTTACCCTGAAAAATAGTTTCCGCCCATTTTCATCCTCTGCTGGTGGTGCGTTAACCGCATGATGTCATATTCCTAATCCCCGTTTTTCACGCGTGGCTGCTCCGCTGCTGCGCCGTGGTTAAAAAGGCGGTAATCCCATAGGCCAGCACGAACAAAATGAGGCTTAAGGCGAAGGCCAGTTCCTGTTTCCCCTGGCCTACGGCCAAAACGATGGCCGTGGTCAAAACCCTGGTGCTGCCGGCGATGTTCCCGCCGACCATCATGGAGGCGCCTACTTCGGAAATGACTCCGCCGAAGCCGGCAATCACCGCCGCCAGCAGGCCCAGCCGCGCTTCGCGCACCAAAAGCCAGAGCAGTTGCCCGCGGGAAGCGCCCAGAGCCAGGATCTGCAGGTGGATCTTCGGATTTAAGGATTGGATGGCGGCCACGGTAAACCCCGTG
>DAISHP010000421.1:0-2108 GCA_036822475.1 Bacillota bacterium | reverse complement strand
ATGCTTTCAACGCAAATGTTTAATATCAGCCACCAAACAATCCCATCTTAACTGTACTTTTCCATCAACTTTGCCAAAACCGCAGGTTCTGGAATCGTAGCGTGCAGTGTGATGTCTAAATCCTCTTCGTTCCTGCCGCGAACCGTCACTTCACTTAAAAAAGACCGGATAACCAACTTTTTTTCTTCAAGCGTGAATCTCTCCAGATAATTCAAAATGGACCTGCCATAAACAGCAATGTTTTTTATTTCTTCCTGAGATGTGCGGCGTAGCTTCTCGGTCTGTATCTCTTTTAGTTGCCGCTTGATAGCGTGTTCTCTGTCGGTTAACTGTTTGAGAACCTTTTTCGTGGTGTCGTCAAGCGTGGTGATTCCACTTGCAAGCACGTCCAGGATGTTTTTGCGCCCCTTTTCCACCTGGTTTAATTGCTCAATTAAAATGGCTTCCTGATCATCTAAAAACGGGGCGTTTGCCTGCATTTCTTTAATGTACTGGAATATCTTTTCCGGATTTTGAATCCAGCTCGTTACCTGTTCCCAGACGACCGGTTCAATCAACTCTCCCCTTACGTATTTTCGGGGAATACAAAAATTTTTTGCCCCAGGCGCCTCCCTCCGGCACGAATAGTAAACGTTTTTTCTTTTCCGGTTGTAGTGGTCCAGCATGCCGATCATGGTATTTCCGCAGTCGCCGCACCTCAACAAACCGGACAAAAGATAGGTCCTGCGCGGTTTTCCAGCCCATAACCGTCTGCTTCTGGAGAGTTTGTCCTGGGCAATCAGAAAAATTTTTTCGTCAATTATCGCTGGAAACGGAATAACGATCCACTCATTTTCCGGCCTGGTTATTGGCCTCACTTTATTCCTTGTGTATCTGTTGTTGCTGACATTTGACCAGTCGCGGGTGTTGTAGATATGCTCGCCGATGTACGTCCGGTTGGAAAGAATATAGTCTACAGTCTGCAGGTACCACGTGTTTACCCCGCCTGGACTTACGATGCCCATTTTGTTTAACCGTCCGGCAATGCCGGAGGTGCCTATATCTTCAGTGACAAACCAGTTGAATATCTGCCTGACGATTGCCGCCTCCTGTTCATTTATAACGGCTTTGCCGTCGGGAGAATATTTGTAACCGTAAATCTCTATTTTATTAGGTTCTAAACCAGAAAGGGCTTTCTGGATTTTGCCCCGGCGCATCCGTTCCCTGATTTTCTCCTTTTCATACTGCGAGATCGCGCCCCGGATCGCAAAGAACAACTGACCTTCAGGGGTGTTTTGCCATTCCCACCCCGTAAACTCCAAACGCACCCCGTTTTTTTCGCATTCGTCAGCAATGATTAACTGGTGGGCCAGGTTTCGGGAAAGCCGGTCCGGGTCCCGACAAATGAGTACGTTAATCTGCTTGCGCCGAATGGCTTCCCTCAACCTGGTCAGCGCGGGGCGCTCCAGGATGCCGCCGGAAATTCCTTCGTCGGCGTAAACTACAACGTCTGAAGCGCCCATCTCCCAGGCTTTTTCGCTGCAAACTCTTTGCTGTTCGGCCAGCGAGTACCCTTTTTCGGCCTGTTCTTCGCTGCTTACTCTAATATATATTGCCGCTATCAAGATAAATCACTCCTTGACCGCATAAATTTTCTCTTCTTTGGGTTTTATTGATTCAGATTCCTTTTCCGGAGTAGTTATCTTGTTGAGGATTATTTGGGCAATGGTTTTATACGACATTTCCAGGCATTTCATCCCTTGCTCGGTGTTGCTGAATACTACCCTCACTTTCATAACCTCCTAACACTCCTTTCGATTAATTTCTACGTCCGGCCCGTTTTGTCCTACAACCTGGCACTTAAAAATAAAAAAAACCGGCTGTCAAAAAGCCGTTTCATTCATCGCCAAAAAACGAAATAGTTTCGCTTTCCGCCAACTACTGCCGTTGACAATATCCCCCTGCGCCAAAAACTGCCAGTCTTTACTACTTAAAAGCCGTCTGGCTGCTTTAAAACGCCGAGTTTTACATCTTACTACACGAATAATATTTTTACTAAAAAACAGGCGAAACCGTTTTGCCCGTTTTCTTTATTCGCTGCTCCGCCCCTGCTGGCGAAACTATTTCGC
>DAISHP010000420.1:0-2123 GCA_036822475.1 Bacillota bacterium | reverse complement strand
AGGAAAACGTCGCTAACCTGCTGGCCGCGATGGATGTGGTGGTTTTACCCTCTTTAACGGAGTCGTTTGGTCTTTCCCTGGTGGAAGGGATGTGCCTGGGCAAACCCTGCGTGGCCAGCAGTGTGGGCGGCATTAAAGAGATTGTCACGGACCGGGAAAACGGCCTGCTGGTGGAACCCGGGAACGCCCGCGGGCTGGCCGAAAAAATCCTCTTCCTGCTGCAAAACCCCGCCTTCGCGCAGGAACTTGGCCGGCGTGCCGCCCGCACGGTCGAGGAAAAATTCGACGCCCGGATCATGGCTGGAAAGATAACTGAGCTTTACTACCACCATTATTAATTTTTGGATTGCTCTATTTTCCCTAATCTGTTATGATCTAAAGTAAAGAGCGGGGTGAGACAAATGATCGAAGAAGCCAGAAAAGAAATAGCTGCTGGCGGGGAAGAACAGGAATTTTCACCCAGAGGGTTTGACCCCTTCAACTTCATTTTACACCAGTTAAATAGGATAGACGCCAGATTGGAAGCCCGTTTTGATAAATTAGACAATAAGCTGGACACTCAGATAAACCTGTTGCGAGAGGAAATGCAAGCCGGAGATGCGGCGCTGCGGGAGGAAATGAAAGAAAGAGAAGCAGCTTTACGGGACGAGATGCGGACAGGGTATACAGGCCTTCGGCAGGAAATGCAGAAAATGGAGCAGAATCTGAGGCACGAGGTGAAAGCCGGAGACGCCGAGTTGCATAAAGAAATCCATAATAATACCCAAACGCTGATTGCCCTTGTAGTTACTGTTGTTGTTGGCTTTGTAACAGTGATTTTACAAATGAAAGGAATATTTTAGAAGTCTCGATCAAGTACCGCCAACGTCAAGCTTGCCGACTGCCGGGCCAGTTCCTGCAGCGGTTTTATTTTTTCCGCCAGGCTTCGCCGGAAACCCTCCGGGTCACGCAAAACTTCGTCCACCGCTTCGTTTAATTTTAAAAAATCCAGGTCGCTTACCCGTGCCGCCGGCTTAAGATGCAACTGAGCCAAAAACCGGTCGATTTTTGGATCGTAAGAGATGCCCACCAGCGGAACATTTAAAATGGCGGCGAAAATCAGCGCATGCAGACGCATCCCGATCAATAGATCCAGGCATTTCATCACACTGACCATTTCTTCGACAGTGCAATTCTTTTCCAAAACCGGCGCCGGTTTTGGCATCAGGGCGGCAATCTCCCGGCAAACGGCCACATCGGCGGGGTAATGGAAAGGCAAAAAGACGACCTGCCAGCCCTGATTGATCAGTTTATCCGCCACCCTGGCCACCGCCTGTCGCTCCTTTTTAGTAAAACCCGGCCAGTTGCGAACGGAGATGCCGGCTATTTTGGAGGTTGGAGGTTGGAGGTTGGAGGTTGGAAAATGGATGGTAGAATCCGGTTTTTGAATTCCGGCTCGCGATTGCTGATGACAGGTCTCCTGCCCGGCCTGCTTTTGAACATTTCCAGAGATTCCAGCGGCAGGGATTTCCCCTTTCGGCCCTTTGTCTGTTCCCCCGCCGGTTTTCCGGATCCCGAAACGGGCCAGAATTTCCCGCCCCGCCTGCGCGTTGATTTCCGCACAGGAGAGCCCCAGGGCGGCGTCAACGGTTACGTACACCGGGGGCCTGGCGATTCCCATCCCGGCCAGGTCTTTTGCCGACTGCTCGTCGCGCACGATAATCAGCCTGGCCCGGCTGGCAATTTTGCGCACCAGGAACTGCCCGGACAGGGTGCGCACCGGACCGATCCCCTGGGCGTAAAACACCACCGGTTTTTTTAATTTTAACGCCAGCCACACCACCCCCAGATAATAAAGGAGGCTCTTGATCCCCGTCACGTCTTGCAAAAGGCTGCCGCCGCCGCTGACCAGCAGGTCGGCGTCCCGCAAAACCCGGTAAACTTCTTTAACCTGCCAGCGGTTGACCGCTTCCACCCCGTAAAGCCTTTTCGTTTGCGCCGCGTCGTTGGACAACACAACTACCTGCAAAGCCCCGCCGCAGCCCCCGGGGCGCTGTTTTTGCCTTTGCGCCCACTGTTTTTGCAAAGCGTCCAGCATGGCCCGCAGCACCGCTTCGTCGCCCAGGTTACCGAAGCCGTAATAA
>DAISHP010000419.1:0-2125 GCA_036822475.1 Bacillota bacterium | reverse complement strand
GGGATTGATCGTCAATTTGGCTACGGCCTCGATGGGATCGAGGATGCCGGGATGCACCAGCTTCGTCCAGACTAACCCCACGGCCGTTTCCAGGCCCACCATCCCGAAGGGGGCGTTGCCGTATTCCACGTCTTTTTCTTCCGGGGCGTGCGGCGCGTGGTCGGTGGCGATGACATCGATGGTGCCGTCGCGCAGCCCCGCGCAGACGGCCTGCACGTCGGCGGCGCTGCGCAAGGGCGGGTTTACTTTGGTGTTGGGGTCAAAGCCGAGCACCGCTTCATCGGTCAGGGAAAAATGATGAGGAGTTGCTTCCGCCGTTACAGCGAACCCTTTCGCTTTCGCCTGCCGCACCAGTTCCACCGCCCCGGCCGTGCTGACGTGCGCAATGTGCAATTTGCAGCCGGTGGCTGCGGCCAAAATAATATCCCGGGCCACCATGATTGTTCCCGCTGCCGCCGGGATGCCTTTCAATCCCAACGCGGTGGAAAAGTACCCTTCGTGAACGAGCCCGCCGGCCGACAAGCCGGTATCCTCGCAGTGCTCGATAATCGGCAGACCGACCATCCGGGCGTATTGCATGGCCCGGTACAGCACCCCGGAGTCGGCCACGCAGCGGCCGTCGTCGGAAAAAGCCACTGCCCCGGCCTCTTTTAGATCCGCCATTTCGGCCAGTTCCCGGCCAGCGCAACCGGCCGTGATGGCGCCAATGGGAAATACGTTCACCACCCCTTTTTCGCGGGCCTTTGTCCGGATGTAAGTGATGACCGCTTTGTTATCCGCCACCGGGTTGGTATTCGGCATACAGGCGACGCTGGTAAAACCCCCGCGGGCCGCGGCCCGGGTTCCCGTTTCAATGGTCTCCTTCGCCTCAAAACCGGGCTCCCGCAAGTGGACGTGCAGGTCAACGAGACCAGGGGTGACCAGCTTTCCGGAAGCGTCAAGGAGCTCTACCTCGCCATTGGCAAGATTTTCTCCGCCACCGACAGCCACAATTTTTCCTTCGCTGATCAGCACATCGCCCGGAAACATCCGCCGGGCAACGGGGTCGACGATTGTCCCTCCCTTAATGAGCAGCTTCATGGGTTTAACCTTCCCCTCCGCTAAGCAGGTAGAGAATGGCCATCCTTACGGCCACTCCGTTGGTAACCTGTTCATTGATTACCGCTCGCTGGTGTTCGGCCACCCCGGCGCTGATTTCTACTCCCCTGTTCACCGGCCCGGGGTGCATCACCAGGGCATCCGGCTTCGCCAGGGACAACCTTTCCGGGGTTAAACAATAAAGGCGGCTGTACTCCCGCAGGCTCGGGAACAGGGCCGCCTTTTGCCTTTCCAGCTGGATGCGCAACATCATCACCACGTCTGCCTCTTTGAGCGCCTCTTCCATCCGGTGGTGGACGCTCACGCCCATTCGTTCCACGTCTTTGGGAATCAGGGTAGCCGGACCGCAAACGGAAACGGTCGCCCCCATTTTTAAGAAACCCCAGATATTGGAACGGGCTACCCGGCTGTGTAAAATATCGCCAATAATGGTTAATTTAATCCCTTTCAGACTTCCTTTTTTCTCTTGCACCGTAAACAAATCCAACAGCGCCTGGGTGGGATGTTCGTGGGCGCCGTCGCCCGCGTTCACCACCGGGGCGGCAATTGTCCTGGCCAGCAAATGCGGCGCGCCGGCCTGCGGGTGCCGGAGAACCACCGCATCCGCGCCAAGGGCTTCAATGGTGCGGGCGGTGTCCGTCAAACTTTCACCTTTGACCACACTGCTGGCGGACGCGGAGATGTTGATGCAGTCGGCGCTTAAGTACTTGGCGGCCAGCTCAAAGGAAACTCGCGTCCGGGTGCTGGGCTCGTAAAAAACATTGACTACCGTGCGCCCCCGCAAAGCAGGCACTTTTTTAATAGGCCGGGAAAGGATCTCTTTCATCCGGGCCGCCGTATCCAGGATCAGTTCGATTTCATCGGTTTTGATCGTTGCCAGTCCCAGCAGATCTTTTCCTTGCAGTTTCATCAGTTACCTCCGGATAACAGTCGCCAGTCGTCGGACGTCAGAATAAAATCCCTTTTCATGAACGCCCAAGGTAACTTCCTACTTCTCCAAAATGACCACTCGCTCCTCGCCGTCGGT
>DAISHP010000418.1:0-2129 GCA_036822475.1 Bacillota bacterium | reverse complement strand
GTTATACCCAGTGTTGATGTCGTCTGTGGGGCGGTCAAAGTACTCCCCCAGGTAATAAGTGGCCAGCATAATGAAAACAACAGCCGCCGCTCCCAGCCCCACTGCTCCGGGGGCAGCCTGATAACCGTCCCGCGAGGCTGCCAGAACGCCTAAAAAATAAGGGACGACGCCCACACTGTGAAAGAGGGGGCGGGAAAGGAGAAGCCAGGCCTTGATTTGTTCCTTCTTAGGGAAGGGTACTTTCCTTCTTCGGGGAAGAATCACTGTTTCCATTATTTGTTCCTCCCTTCTGCCAGGTTTTTTAAAAGTTCGTGCTCACGTCCGGTTCAAAAAGAAGTTTAGTTTAAGTATACGTGTTCATTCATCCACCGTCAACCCGGTTTGCCTCAGGAGCGGAAGAGGAAATGAATTTTTTGAATGTTGTCTTGTTCCCGGTGCTCAAATAAATACCCACAGGTACCAGCAAATTGGTTAGCAAACCATAAAATGGCTTAGAAAATCCTTGATTTTTCAGGGGCTATAGCACAAAAGAAGTAAATATGCTATAATTAGTTAGTTGCACGGAAAGGAGTACTTGCATGCTCAAGGAAATTTGTCTGGGTTTTAGCCTGGCGGGGGTAATTTTCCTGGCCGCGGCCGGCTACGACATTACTCCCTTCCTCTTTTTAGGCGCCGTCGGTCTGGGTTTATACTATTTTGCCCATTCCCGGGGTTTAATTGCCAGGAACTTTAACGAGCAGAGGGTGGCGCCGGGCAGGCAAGTTTCTTTCGAGGATGTGGGTGGACAGGCTACGGCCATCCAGGAATTAAGGGAGGCCCTCGATTTCATTAAAAACGCCCAACAGATCCAAAGGCTGGGCATCCGCCCGATCAAGGGTATTTTACTCACCGGCCCGCCGGGAACGGGGAAAACAATGCTGGCCAGGGCCGCTGCCGGATATACCGACGCCGTTTTCGTCGCCGCCAGCGGCTCGGAATTTGTGGAAATGTACGCCGGCGTGGGCGCCCAAAGGGTGCGCCGCCTTTTTCAGGCGGCCCGGGAAAAGGCCCTTGCCCAGGGGAAAACCAACGCCTTGATTTTTATTGATGAGATCGAGATTCTGGGCGGCCGGCGCGGGCAAACAACCAGCCACCTGGAATACGATCAGACGCTTAATCAGCTACTGGTCGAAATGGACGGGTTGAAGGTGGACGACCGGGTACGCATTTTGCTGATGGCGGCCACCAACCGGATTGATATGCTCGACCCGGCGCTGCTCCGGCCCGGGCGGTTCGACCGCCAGGTCAGGGTGGAGCTGCCGGATAAGGACGGCCGGCTGGAGATTTTAAAACTGCACACCCGGAATAAGCCCCTGGCGGAGGACGTTAATTTAGAGGCAATCGCCAAGGAAACTTTCGGTTTTAGCGGAGCACACCTGGAGAGCCTGGCCAACGAGGCGGCGATCCTGGCCATGCGGGAGGCCTGCGGGGAGATCCACCAGCGGCACTTTCAGGAAGCAGTAGATAAAGTGATGATGGGCGAGCGCCTGGACCGGCGTCCGTCGGCCAGCGAACTGCGCCGGGTGGCCATTCACGAAACCGGCCACGCCTTGATGAGCGAACTGGTTAAGCCCGGGTCGGTTTCCGCTTTAACCGTCACGCCGCGCGGGCAGGCTTTGGGCTACATGCGGCAGAGCCCGGAAGACGATACCTACATGTACACGAAGGAATATTTGGAGGATCAAATCGCGGTTATGCTGGCCGGGGCGGTGGCCGAAGAACAGGTTCTAGGCGGCCGCAGCACGGGGGCGGCGAACGATTTCCAGCAGGCCACCCGCCTGGCGGAAAAAATCATTGAAAGCGGCATGTCCAGGCTCGGCATTGTCAACCTGGAAATTCTTCCGCAAGCTTTGCGCTATAAAGAACTGGCCGATATTTTGAAGAAACAGGAGGAACGCGTCAAAGCGAGCCTGCTCAAAGTAGAAGCGGCCCTGCACCAGATCGCCGGGTTTCTTTTAGAGCAGGAAAAGATTACCGGCGAAAAGCTGCGGGAAATTTTGCAGGCGGTTTTAAAAAGGGGAAAGATTGCCAGTTGAGCCGTACCGCCTGAATTGACATCCACTCCTGTTTCCGGTAAAATAGCCCCAGTT
>DAISHP010000417.1:0-2136 GCA_036822475.1 Bacillota bacterium | reverse complement strand
CTGTACTTTGCCGAAAGCGAAGAGGAGGTGATGCGCGAGGCCGTCCGCAAAATATCCTGCCTTACGCACAGACACCCGCGCAGCCAGCTGGCCTGCTTCCTTTACGCCCTGCTGGTTAGAGAACTGCTCGCTGGAAACGCACCGGGGTTGGCCTGCGAAAAAATGAGGGAAAGGGCTCCTGAACTGTGCGCCAAAACTGCTCTGGCCGGTGAACTGCCCCATTTTGAGCGCATTTTAAATGGTTCTCTCCCCGGCCTTCCCGAAAGGGAAATCCGCTCCGACGGCTATGTGGTCAGCACACTGGAGGCGGCCGTCTGGTGCCTGTTGAACAACGCCACTTTTTCCGACGTTGTTCTTTCGGCTGTCAATCTCGGCGGCGACTCCGACACCACCGGCGCCGTGGCCGGGGGGCTGGCGGGAGTCTATTACGGCTACGACGCAATACCCCGGAATTGGCTGGAAAGGCTGGCGCGGTATGAAGAAATCCTGGCCCTTTTTGAAAAGTTCGCCTCCCTGCTAATACTACAGCGTAAATTCATTCCTGAACCAGGTATTTGACCCGGGGGCCGATCATCGTCTCGTAGCCAAGGTAGTGGTAAGTCCGGACCAGGTAATCCCATACCGGCTCCCCCGCCGGGCAAATGCAGCAACGCCGAAATCATCTTTTTGGACGACGGCTTTAACGTTTCGGGTCGGTAGCCAAAAGCACCGCCTGGAAAACCCGGGGAAGGTGATCCTAAAGGTTTACGGAGTGCAGCTTGATGAGTACCTGGAGGAAGATGACATCGTGCGGTTTTGACGACGATTTCGGGCGGGGGTGAGGCGGAGCACTTAGCTTATTTGATTAGTGGTTGCCAGACGCTTTTTCCCGGTGTAAACTTAATGTTAAAAACAGGAGCAGCCGCCAGAATAAATATATTATGAAAGTATTAAAAGAGCTGATTAAAATGTTTTGCCGGACAGGGGTGAGAAAAATGACAAAAACTCTCAGCGCTGTTTATGATGGAAAGGCTTTTTGGCCGGAAGAGCCGCTGGATTTATCCCCAGACACCAGGGTCAGGTTGACTGTGGATATTATCAAAAAATCAAAGCCGCAAAAAGAATCTTTTCTGCAAACTGCCCGCAGCTTAAAACTGGATGGGCCGGAGGACTGGTCGTCAAGTCTCGAAGATTATTTGTACGGGGAAAAAGAGATGAACAATAAAGTTTTTCTTGATGCTTCTTTTGCAATAGCTCTTTCTTCTGTAAAGGATCGATATCACGATCGTGCCGAAAAATTAGCCGAACAGATGCAAAAAATTTAGTTTTTATAAAAAAGACAAGATAAAGAGTGGGGTCTGACCGATTGCATTTCTTTTATAGTTATGCAGGATTACGAGTTAAGTGAAGCGCTAACCGCAGATGAACATTTCCGGCAGGCTGGATTTCGGGTATTGTTATTGGAAGATTAAGAACCTGGCGTGGTGGACGAAAAGGGCCGGGCGTGAAAGAAATCCTCAAAGCGCACGGAGATAGGCAAGCATTACAAACATGAGGATTATTCAGCTTTTCGCACCATGTTCGCCGCATCCTCTCCATTAAAGGCCCTGAAAGCAAGAAAAGAGGAGCAGGCGCAGCTCGATTCCCTGAAGGCGACCTTCCCGGAGCTCACGGAAGAAATGGTGCCGAAATATTTATCCTCCACCCAGGGTAGCGTCATCGACCGGGTCGATCTCCTCGCTCAAAAGAAAATCGTAGACCTGTACGTCCACGAAATCAAGGTTTTTAAATGATAGAGTTGATGTCATTCTAAAGGTTACTCTGGGTGTGGATAAGGATGGTGTCGGAGGCCTTGACTGCCACCCCTCCGCATGGTCAATAAAAATCCATTTACAACAAGGCCGGCCAAAAAACAGGTTCTCTACAGCTCCTATCAACAGAAGAGAGGGAGAAAAAGGAAACAGGCAACCTTTTCAAGAATATTACCCGATAAGAAAAATTTAAATGGTTATTCCTTTAGCTCAGGAAAAGACTATATATTAGCTATTCGTGAGTAGCAAGAACAAGATATTGGTTAGAAGGTTGTGACTTCTGAGCAAAGTAAAATAAGGACATTTGTCCTCCCAAAACAGGGATCGACATTTCCCCTCATCTCCT
>DAISHP010000416.1:0-2143 GCA_036822475.1 Bacillota bacterium | reverse complement strand
TGGTTAAAGAAAGAAAATAAAGGCACGACACCGCCCCCAGGGATTTGCTGAAAAGGTTGATTGCCGTGTTCAAACCGGCGGCGGTAATCCCCACCACCCCATAGGCACCAATTTTAAGCCCCCAGAGAAATAAAGTCGTCTCCCGGGAAAAAGAAACTGCCACCGTCAAAACCCCGGCCACCAAAAAAGATACGGGTAAGCACAGGAGCCGGAGATAAAACAAGATAGGGACTCCTGCCCGCCAGACGACCAATCCGGCCATCAGGAAAATCACCAGTAAAGAAGGGAGGCGGCCGGCGGAAATGAGGCAGGCCAACATCGCCACCAGGGCGAGGGCAAGCTTTTCCGCCGGATGCACTTTGCGCCAGCGATTGGTGTAAGCATACCGGTCGATGCCGAACAAATCTTTTTCAGCTGCTCCTTCCCGCCGGAGACGTGGTTAACCCTTCCGGCGCTTCTTTTGCTGTTTTTGCCTTCCGGGAACCCAGGAAATAGCCGATAAACCCCGCCCCGAGGGCTGCCTGCAGGGCGAAAAGAAGACTTTCCACTTCCCCGCTGGGCGGTTCCCAAAAGGGGGTAAACCAGGGTTCGTAATCCGGCTGCGCCTGGGTGATGACTTTCTCGGCCTGCTCGTCGGCTCCGCCGAACTCCGCGCCTCCTCTGATCCACAAGGGGACCACCGCCAGCAAAACGACGCACACGATCAGAACGATATTCTTTGCCCTCATTGCTCCCGTCCCCTTTCCGGAAAGGAAGCCTCCCCCGGCAGAACCACCAGTTCTTGCAGCTCCTGCCTGCTGTGCACGGTCAGCCAGTTGAAGATGACGACGGTCAACAACCCTTCGCTGACTGCCAGAGGGACCTGCGTCAGGGCAAAAACACCCATAAACTTGGCGAAAGAGAGCAACAAACCGCCGGCCTGATCCGGAAAGGCCAGCGCCAGCTGGAAAGAAGTGGTTACGTAAGTCAACAGGTCCCCCAGCGCCGCGGCCAGGAACACCCCCAGCCCCAAAGGCGCCCGCAGCTTCAAACAGAGCCGGTAGACCACGTAAGCAACCAGCGGCCCGACCACGGCCATGGAAAAAGTATTGGCGCCCAGGGTGCTGATTCCCCCGTGGGCCAAAAGCAGGGCCTGAAAAATCAAGACAATGCAGCCCAAAACGGTCATGGCGAAGGGGCCGAAAAGCACCGCCCCCAGACCGACGCCCGTAGGATGGGAACAACTGCCCGTCACGGAAGGAATTTTCAGGGCCGAAAGCACAAAGGTGAAAGCCCCGGCCAGCCCCAGCAGCATTTTCATTTCCGGGTTAAGTTTGACTTTTTTGCTGATCGAAAGAATGCCGGCAATGAAAAAAGGCAATGTGACAACCCCCCACAGAATACACCACCACAGCGGGAGAAAACCTTCCATAATGTGCATGGCGTAGGCATTGCGGGGAGAAAGCAGAAAAATAACCGCCAGTAAAAAAACAACCGGAACCAGTTTTTTGCGGAGCAAACCAATCACCTCGCCAGGAAGATTACAGGAAAAACAAACTAAAAAATGAAAACCCCTGCCACCCGGTGCAGAGGTACTTTGCCAGCCTCACCTCCCCTATCGACCGTAGGTGGGTAAGTTATTCCAGAAACGGGCAGGTTTCCTGGCTTGTGGTTCCTCGTTTGCCCACGCCTTCCCATCCGGCACTCAACGGTACCTGAATAGTGCTAAAGGACCTGGTTTGTTTCCAGCAGATTTGTCATTCAGCACACAATAGTAGATCGAGTGCCGGACAGTGGCCTGCGTGTGGGCAACTCCCCATTTACAGTGGCGGGACCGCGTCAGATTTGCACTGACTTCCCTTTTAACCCCCGAGCAGGGCACCCGTTTCTTTGCTATTTGTGGTTATTTCTTTTGCTCAGAGCCAATAACTTTACTGAACAATATTCTGTTCCTGCTGTTCAAAAACTTACTGGATATTACACTTTGCAAGGCTAAGAAATAACCATATTGCTATTTAATTGTCTAAATTATTGATAATCTATTTGAGAAGAGTATAACAGGGATTGACCAGCCTGTCAATCAATTTTTTGCTCCGACAGGCTGCCGGGCAGGCGGACAGATAAAGCGAGTACTTGACGAAGTTTACCGCTTTGTTCAGCGGGT
>DAISHP010000415.1:0-2170 GCA_036822475.1 Bacillota bacterium | reverse complement strand
AGGCTCAGGGATTGCTACCGGCGCACGGACGTCCTGCCGCTGGGCGCCGGGGCCCTGGCCGGTACCACCCTGCCCATCGATCCTCATTACGTGGCGCGCGAGCTGGGTTTTTCGGCGGTGGCCGAAAACACCCTGGATGCCGTGAGCGACCGTGATTATATCGTCGAATTCCTCGCTGCCGCCGCCCTGATCATGGTGCACTTAAGCCGCCTGGGGGAAGAAATTGTGCTCTGGGCGAGCGCGGAGTTCGGTTTTGTGGAATTGGACGACGCCTACAGCACGGGCAGCAGCATGATGCCCCAAAAGAAAAACCCCGACGTGGCCGAACTGGTGCGGGGCAAGGCGGGCCGCGTTTTCGGGGCTCTGGTTTCCCTTTTAACCGTCCTCAAGGGCCTGCCTCTGGCCTATAACAAAGACCTCCAGGAAGATAAAGAAGCGCTTTTTGACGCGGTGGACACCGTGAAAAAGTGCCTGCTGGTTTTCCGGCCGCTGGTGGCCACCCTGCAGGTGAATAAGGAAAAAATGGCCCGGGCCGCCGGGGAAGGGTTTACCAACGCCACCGATCTTGCCGATTACCTGACCCGCAAAGGGGTCCCTTTCCGGGAGGCCCACGGGATTACCGGCCGGATTGTTTATTACTGCCTGCAGGAAAAAAAGACCCTGGCCGAGTTGACTCTGGAGGAATACCAGCAGTTTTCACCGGTCATTGAAGGCGACGTTTACCAGTTTATTGCCATCGATCAGTGCGTCAAGGCCCGCCGTTCGCCGGGCGGACCGTCCCCGGAGGAAGTGCAAAGGGCAATTGCCAGGGTAAAAGAAAGACTGGGGGATAGAGGCACAGAGGCACAAAGGGAGAAAGGCACAAAGGGATAAAGGGGGCCAAAAAATATCCCAGCCGAACCGGCGGCGAAAAAAATCTTGACATTGCTTTACCCGATTTAGTATACTGAAAAAACAGGTTGATCAGGGAAAAAGCAATGAAGGGGAGCAAGTAACCTGTGTTTTCAGGCTACAGAGAGCCGGGGAAGCTGAAAACCGGCGCCGGGCCAGGTGAAATGGATCACCCCGGAGCTGCCGGCCGAAAGGCGGCTTAAGGCCTGCCGATTAAGCCGGGCCGGGCAGTCCGCCCGTTATCAGGGCCGTGTCTTGGTGCAAAGACACAAAAGGGGCCCTTATCGCGAGGTAAGGGCAAACAGGGTGGTACCGCGGGAAGGATTTGCCTCTCGTCCCTGGCAGTTGTTCCGGGCTGCTGGGGGTGAGAGGTTTTATTATTTTTGGGTACTGTATTCCCTAATTCCCAATTCCTGATCCCTATGTTAAAAGGAGTGTTCTTATGATTATTTATTTAAACGGCCGGTACGTTCCGGAAAAAGAAGCCGTCGTTTCCGTTTTTGACCACGGTCTTTTGTACGGGGACGGTGTGTTCGAGGGGATTCGAGCTTACCACAACAGGGTCTTTAAATTAAAGGAGCATATCGATCGCCTGTACAACTCCGCGCGCGCAATTTCCCTGGAGATTTCATTGTCCAAAGAAGAAATGACAGAAGTCGTCCTGGAGACCTGCCGGCGAAATAACGTAAGGGATGGGTATATCCGCCTGGTGGTTACCCGGGGGCCGGGGGACCTCGGGCTGGATCCGCGTAAGTGCAGCAAACCGACCATTTTTTGCATCGCTGCTTCCATCCAGCTGTATCCCGAGGAATTATATAAAAAGGGCCTGGAACTGGTCACCGTAGCCACACGGCGGAATCTTCCTGAAGCCTGCAATCCGCAGGTGAAATCGCTTAACTACCTGAATAATATCTATGCCCGGATTGAAGCCAACCTGGCGGGGGTGCCGGAAGCGGTTATGTTGAACCAGGAAGGTTACGTGGCCGAGGCCACGGGTGATAATATATTTATCGTTAAAGATACCACTTTGGTTACTCCGCCTCCTTACGCCGGGATCTTAGAAGGCATAACGCGCAACGCAGTGATGGAAATCGCCCGCAGGAAAGGGATGAAAGTGGAGGAGAAACTGTTTACCCGCTACGATATCTACAATGCCGACGAGTGCTTCTTAACCGGTACCGCCGCCGAAGTCATCCCGGCCGTGAAGCTGGACGGAAGGCCGATTGGCGACGGCCGCCCCGGCCCGGTTACCTGGGAACTGATCCACGCCTTCCGGGAA
>DAISHP010000414.1:0-2178 GCA_036822475.1 Bacillota bacterium | reverse complement strand
CGCCTTCCTGGTATTTCTGATTTTAGTCCTGCTGGTGGTAGGTTTTGGTGTGTGGTGCCCCTGGTAAATTTTTCAGTTAATTAAATATATCCACAGAAAGGAGGAAAAATAAATGGCCTTTGGCGCAGGTATAGGTACAGGCGGTGGTTTTGGCGGCTGGAGCTTCGCCTTCCTGGTATTTCTGATTTTAGTCCTGCTGGTGGTAGGTTTTGGTGTGTGGCTCCCCTGGGGAGCAGTCAGCGCAGAAGCCTAAATTATAAATCTTTTAAAAGAAAGGGGGAAATTTTATGCCGAATCCGTCGCCGATGCAAGGGACTGTCTGGGGCTGGTGGCCGTTTATCTTCTTATTTATCATTATCATCGTGATCTGGCCCTTCTTCTTTGGGATCTGGAGCGCAGGGAAGTAGGTTCGGCTAAAAAAAGGAGAGGTTTGCGGAGTTTGTAAACCTCTCCCTTTTCCCTGGCACACTTTAGGGCGCCTGATCATATGGTAGATTAGGACTTTGCCAGGTTAGAAATTAAAGGAAAGGAGGCTGCTTATGAGCGAGGACGTCAAATTGAAATGGGACGGTTTTGGCGGCTGGAGCTTCGCCTTCCTGGTATTTCTGATTTTGATCCTGCTGGTGGTAGGTTTTGGCGTCTGGTTCCCGGGCTTTTGGGGCGCCTAAAAAATTAAAAACGCTAAAGGGTGCTGCATTTTTTCAAGCGGCACCCTTTCGTCTTTTATATTTTTATAGAGCACCCGGACGGGAGAAATAATATATTAAGGCTATCAAAGCGAACAAAGACTGGGGTAAGCTCTTTTGTCCACCGGAAAAACTGTTTGCATAGCGGGAAAAGAAGTAAAGTTAACTAATCTGGGAAAAATTTTCTGGCCGGAGGGTTTAACCAAGGCCCACCTGGTTAGATACTATACAAATATTGCCCCGGTGCTGCTGCCCTATCTTTACGACCGCCCCCTGGTTATGAAACGCTACCCTGACGGCATTGCCGGAGAAGCTTTTTACCAGAAGGAACGTCCGGATTACGCCCCGTCCTGGATCAAAACCCACCCGGTGACCCACTCCGGAAAGATTATTCGTTACGTTATTTGCAACGACCTGCCCACCCTGGTCTGGCTGGCCAACCAGGCCTGCATTGAAATACACGCCTTTTTGTCCACGGCAAGACAGATTAATTGTCCTGACCTTGCCGTTTTTGATCTCGATCCGGCCGAGGGCGTCGCTTTTTCCCAGGTTCTGGAGGTTGCCCTGATCATCCGTGATCTGCTCGCCGGCTTCGACCTGCAGGCTTATCCGAAAACGTCGGGCGCCGGCGGCCTGCATCTTTTTGTTCCGCTCCTCCCGTTGTATCCGTTTCCCGCGGTGACCCTTTTTACCCGGTCCATTGCCGAAATGGCCGCCGCCAGCCATCCGGAAATCGCCACCGTGGAGCGGAAAGTGGAAAAAAGAAAGGGGAAGGTGTATATCGATTACCTGCAAAACGGGCGCGGGAAAACCATGGCTTTTCAGTACAGCCTGCGCCCCCTGCCGGGAGCGCCCGTTTCGGCGCCCTTAACCTGGAAGGAAGTGGAACAGATGAACGTCCAGCCGGCTTCCTTCGATATCCGGAGCATCTTTGACCGGTTGCAGAAGTTCGGCGATCTTTTCCGGGATCTGCTGATTTCCCCCCAGTCCTTGAAATTGCCGGCGAAGGAAGCGTAGGCTTAATTTAATTCCATAGGAAATTTCTTTTTGCTGCCTTCCAGATATGGAATAAACAGGTGCTAATCTCCACGCCCAGAATAAATAAAGGCACTAAGGCACAGAGGCACAAAGGCACGGAGAAATGCACCAGGAAGATTAACTTTGTGCCTTTGTGCCTGTTGCCTTTGTGCCTGATCTCTAATTTAAATTTTTTAAGAAAACATTTGGAAACTGGCAGGAAATTTGCTCCCTTTTCCCGAATGCCCTTGACAATTAAGGTAAGAGGTGGGCATAATGCAGGAAAAGGCATTCTGGCTGGGGTGGCAGATCGTCTTCCCGGGCCTGGCCAAGCGCATCTGGAACCTGGCGGAGCGTTTCGGCTCGGCGCGCGCGGCCTGGGAGGCTTCCGAAAACGAACTGGTCGAAACCGGCGGCTTTTCCCGGGAGTCCGCCGGAGCGATCGCCCGGCGCCGGGCGCAGGTGGACCCGGCTG
>DAISHP010000413.1:0-2191 GCA_036822475.1 Bacillota bacterium | reverse complement strand
GGGCATTGGGTCCCGGGGCGGAAAGCAAATGATGCACTCCGACGTGCTTCCGGAAGTGAACGAGGAAAAGTGCCGCGGGTGCGCAAAATGCGAAGAATGGTGCCCCGCCGGGGCAATCGCGGTTGATCAGGGGGAAGGCAGGGCGCAAATCGACGCCCGGAAATGCCTGGGCTGCGGGGAATGCACCATCACCTGCCCCCACCAGGCAATTGCCATCAGCTGGAAAACAGAGCCCGACGTTGCCCAGGAAAAGATCGTGGAATACGCCCTGGGGGCTTTAAAGAATAAACAGGGGAAAGCAGGGTTTTTTAACTTTGTGCTGAACGTTTCCCCCGACTGCGACTGTGCGGGGTGGACGGACGCCTCCATCGTCAGGGACATCGGCATCCTGGCTTCATTAGATCCCGTTGCCCTGGATCAGGCCTGCGTCGACCTGGTCAACCGGGAAAGAGGTCTGCCGGAGTCCCGGCTGGCCGGCCACGAAGAAGCGCTGGACAAGTTCGGGGCCATCTGGCCGAAAGCAAACTGGGAGCGGCAGCTGGCCTACGCCGAGGAAGCCGGCCTGGGGACGCGCGCCTATAACCTGGTGAAAATTTAGGCTAATTTCGAACAAGGGGGTGATCCGGCAACGTGGAAAGGCTGGTTGATCGCTTTCTCAATTACCTGCTCCTGGAGCGGGGGCTCGCCGAAAATACCCTGGTTTCCTATAAACTCGACCTTGCTGACTTTTCCGCCTTTTGCCAAAAAGAAGGCCGGGCTCCGCTTTCCCCGGACGCCAGGCAGGCGGTAATCCTTTACCTTTTAAAACTCAAGCGGGAGGGAAAGGCGCCGGCGACAATTTCCCGCCGGCTGGCCGCGCTCAGATCTTTTTACCGTTTTGCCCTCAACGAAGGGGTAATATCGCTGGACCCCACCAGCAACCTGGAATCTCCCCGGATGGTGGACAGGCTGCCCCAGGTGCTCAGCATCGCAGAAGTGGAGAGCCTGCTCAACCAGCCCCGCGTGACCGACCCGGCGGGCTTAAGGGACAAGGCCATGCTGGAGCTGCTTTACGCTACTGGCATCCGGGTCTCCGAACTCATTTCGCTGGAACTCGACCAGGTGAATCTGCAACACGGCTTTATCCGCTGCCTGGGGAAGGGCTCCAAAGAGCGAATCATCCCCCTGGGCAGCGTGGCCGCCCACTACGTATCGGAATATCTGCTCCGGGCCAGGGCTAAACTAACCAGGGGGAAGCTGACTTCCGTCCTGTTCGTCAACCAGCGGGGCCGCCGGCTGACCCGCCAGGGCTTCTGGAAAATCATCAAAAAATACGCCGGGGCGGCCCGGATCAAGAAAGAAATCCACCCCCATACCCTGCGCCATTCTTTTGCCACGCACATGCTGGAAAACGGGGCCGATTTGCGCTCCGTCCAGGAACTGCTGGGCCATGCGGACATCAGTACGACGCAGATTTACACGCACCTGACCAGGGCAAGACTAAAAGAAATTTACGACCAGGCCCATCCGCGAGCGCATTAAAGACAGGGATTAGGGATTAGGAAATAGGAATTAGGGTAGGGGGTAGGGAGATAAGATTCTGATCTATTTTTCCGCAGTAATAACGGGGGATAAAAGGGGCGGGGATCAGAATTTCAGAATTAAGGAAGGTTGGCAAACGGGACACAGGAATTCGGAATGAGAATCTTTCCCTAATGCCTAATCCCTAATTCCTAATCCCTGTTTTTATGGGGGGATTTTTCTTTGCCGGAAAAAACGCAGATTGATCTCTTCATTATTATCGTGCTGGACGGCGTCGGGATAGGTGCCCTGCCGGACGCGGGTAAATACGGCGACGAGGGAAGCAATACGCTGGCCAACCTGGCGCGGGCCGTGGGCGGACTGAACCTGCCCAACCTGGCCCGGCTCGGTCTGGGGAACCTCGCGGAAATTCCCGGCGTTCCGCCGGCGGCGCGCCCGGCGGCAAGCTACGGAAAAATGGCCGAGCGTTCAGCGGGAAAGGATACCACCACCGGCCACTGGGAAATTGCCGGCCTCATTCTGGAGAAGCCTTTTCCCGTTTATCCAAACGGGTTCCCGCAAGAACTGATCGAATTTTTCGAGGAGCAGACCGGCCGGCGGGTGCTGGGCAATAAAGCGGCCTCCGGGACCGAAATCATTGCCGAGCTCGGCGCCGAACACATGCGGACGG
>DAISHP010000412.1:0-2192 GCA_036822475.1 Bacillota bacterium | reverse complement strand
TTTTGGGCTGAATAGGCCCGGAAACCTAGAAAAATTAAGGGTTCCGTAAGGAACCCTGCCTGGCCTTTTTCTTTTTGGTTATGGCCGATATTAAACATAATGCTTTCTTCAGAAACAACGTCGGCCAGGTTCTTTTTGATGGCCTCTTTCATTTTTTCGTGATGGCGCTGCCGGTCCAGTTCCCCCTTGCGGTGGAGCGACCAGTCATCGCGCGAAATGATATATTTGCCGGACATCAGGCACCCCCGCCCTTTCGCCCCTTTATGCCGGTTTCTTTGCTCCAACCCCTATGCTCCGGTTTTTTGCTTTTGTTCCTACCTTCATTCCGTTGTTCGTTTATTTTATAAATTGTTGTTTAGTTACATTATATGCACTGCCGGGAAAACCAGTCCGGAGAAGGTGGCGGGAAAATCTTTCTTTTCAAGTAAGCTGTCCTAAAGCGTTGCAAAGACCTGTTTTCGTCTGGCCGCGAAAACAGGTCTTTTTTATAAAAACCACTCTTAACAGTAATTTCTGATCACCAGCTCAGTGATCGGCCCCCGGCCCTCCGCCCGGCAATTCATTGCCCTCCGGGCGGAGACTGCCTGGACATCATAACCTTCGTACAGCTTCCGGATAAAAGGCGTGTCCGAGTTGCTTAGCATGACCAGACATCCTTTGGCATCCAATTGGCGAAAAACTTCCGCCAGCCGGCGCTGGTCTTCCTCTCCAAAGGCGCTGGCAGTATAGCTTGTAAAACTGGCCGTCACCGAAAGCGGGTGGTACGGCGGATCAAGGTAAAGAAAGCAGTTCTTTTTAGCGTATGCTAACGCCAAGCTGAAATCACCGAAAATAATTTCCGTTTGTTGCAAAGCAGCGCTTACCAGGCGCAGGTTCTCCTCATCCGCATATTTTGGATTTTTATACCGGCCAAAAGGAACATTGTGCTTTCCTTTTTTGTTCACCCGCCAGAGACCGTTGTAACCCGTCTTAATCAAGTAAAGAAACCGTGAGGCGCGGCTCACCTTGTCCAGGTTCTCCGGGTCAAGGGAACGCAGATGGTAGTAATACTCGGCTGTGTTCCTGTGTTTGCGCAGGTCATGGAGAAGGGGCTCTAAATTTTCCTTAACTACTTTGTAGAAATTGATCAGCTCGGGGTTGTTATCAATCAAAACGGCCCTGGCAGGTAACAGGTGAAAGAAGACCGCTCCTCCGCCAACAAACGGCTCGATGTACAATTCATATGTTTGCCTGGGAAAAAGGGGCTCAAATTGCGGAATAAGCTGGTTTTTACCACCCGCCCACTTAACCGGGGGCTTCGGCTTATTGTTTTTGATACCAACAAATGGATCATAATTAATCACGCTGATCCTCCTAACTGGCCCGCTTGTGTTCAACACTCCGGCCAACGCCCCTGGCTTATCTTTGCAGTCCGGCAACCTGCTTGAAGCTGACCGTAATGTTTCCAGCGCGGGCAGGATGTTATATTTGTGCCTGAGCAACCAGTTTGACCGGCCGGTTTTTTGATTGACTGGCAGATACTACCGATTTACCGGTGTTCTCCCTTCCGGTAAACCAGTCCTTCAAAGATGGCGATTAAATTATTTTTTTCGTCGCGTATCTTTACCCGGTAAAGCCGCGTCCGCCTGCCCTCGCTCTCTTCCGCGGCCTCGGCGGTGAGCACTGCTCCGGGCGGGGGCGCCTGGAGGTAGGTGATCGTCACGCTCAGCGCGACGGCAACTGTCCCCCCTGCATTACTGGCGGCGCTGAAGGCCACGTCGGCTACGGCGAAGATGGCCGCTCCGTGGGCCCCGCCGTGGAAATTACACAGCCAGTCGGGCACCGCCATCTCCACCAGGGCGTACCCGGGACGGACCTCCAAAAAACGCATATCCAGGTGGCGGGCAAAGGGATCCGCCGTAATTTTTTCTTTCACCCGGGCCAGGTTCACTTCATGTTCCGGATTCATTCCCGCTCCTTCACAACCTCCCGTTTTCGCTGTAGTTTTTTATTTCCAGTTTACAACGGGAACGACAGGCTGGCAATTCTAATTTTTTTGCGGATCAAAAAAGGCGGGTCTCATGCCCGCCCGAACCCTGTTCTTGCCTCCGGGTGGCAAGGATCGCCCCCGCTTGTCTACCTGCCGGCAGACAAGCAAGAACTGTCCCTGCTTGCTTCATCGCAAGCAAGAACTGTCCCTGCTGGTTCCCCTT
>DAISHP010000411.1:0-2202 GCA_036822475.1 Bacillota bacterium | reverse complement strand
AAAGCCACGGTGTCGCCGTCCTGGCGAGCAAACAATAACCATTTGCCCTCGGGGCCAAAAACTTGACCCTCGCATTTATGAATTTCATTTAACACCAGCGTTTTTGGCCCGTAAGTGCCGCTTAATTCCTGCTGGCGCAGCCAGTTGATTTCCAACCCGGTAATGCGGTTTTCCGGCGCCACCAGCAGGTGGCTGATGGCCAGCCAGCCCTCGTCTTTTTTCAATTTCTTTAAAGCCGGGGCACCGTCCTTGCCCAGGTAAGCCACCCGGATTTCCGCCACTTGCTGGCGTACACTATACTGGGGCTCACCGTTGGGCAGAAAGGTTAGAATTCGCTCCTGGGCCTTTTCGGTGCAAAAGGCCAGGTAGCCGTTCTTGCCCCAGACGGGATTTTCTCCCTGGCCCAACACGTCGGCCCCGCCGGTTTCGATATTCACCAGCCAGAGTTTGTAGCTGCCGGACTTATCGGGTCGTTGCACAACCAGGCGTTTGCCGTCCGGCGACCAGGTGGGGGCATCCCCTTCAGCAACACGTTTGTCCTCCCCGTCAGAAAAGCGGACCCACACTTCTGGAGCTTTTCCCACCGTGTTTACCACATAGGCCAGGTTTTTACCGTCCGGAGAGTAAACCAGATCGGAATAGTGCATTGTTTTTGTTGTACTCCCGGCCATCACCTTTTGGGTTCCGCCTTCGACGGCCGCTTCCTGATCTGCCATGTTGGAAGATATTTTCTCATCGGAAGCAGTGCCGATCTGCTGTAAATTAAAGGTTTTAGATTTGGCGGATGAAAGAAGTTCTTCCGCCGCCATTTCTTTTATTTCTTCCGAACTCTCGGTGCTTAAGACAAAGGAAACCTGCCGGCCGTCCGGTGACCAGCCGGGGGAGCGGAAGGTACCTCCCTCCGGGGGTTCCAGGTAGGCCAGCTGAGCGCCGGTTTCCGAAAGAAGTACCAGTCCACCGCCCCGCACCACTAAAATTTTGCTGCCGTCCGGGCTGACAGCGGGCTGCAGGGGCAGCTCTTCGGTCCAGAACCGTGTCAGTTCCTGGGGTGATCCGGCAGCTTCCAGGTGAACTTCCCCGTTGTTATAGCGCCATAAACCGCTTACAGCAAACACCACCAGGATGATAGCCGCTGCTCCCAGGAACGGGGTCAGCCAAGGGCGCCACTTATCTATACGTTGCGGTTTCTCTTTATGAGGGGCCGGTTGAGAGAGAACCGGCTGCTGGTTCATTAACTCCTTTTGACGTTCCAGGAGTTTCTTGCGCAGCTCAGCCTGCAGGCGGCGGTTTACCGGCACCGCATCCCTGACCTGCCGCATGTGGTTTAACAATTGTGAAATGCCGTTTTCCCCTTCTTCCCGGGCCTTCAGGTACGCCTCAATGGGAAGAACCTTATTTTCATCATCATGAAATCTCTCTTCGGTCATCAGGCGCTCCCCCCTTCCCGAACATATCTCTGCCTGAGCTGCTTGAGAGCCCGGTGATGCAGCATGCGGACCGCAGATTCCGTTTTGCCCAGAATCTCGGCAATTTGGGCAAATCGCAAGTCACCGGCATAGCGCAGCGCCACCACATCCCTGTAATCCGGGGCCAAATCCTTTAAAAGTTGACGCAGTTTTTTTACCTCTTCCCCCTGCAGGACAGCTTCTTCGGGACTGTCATCGGAACCCGCCGCCAGTTCCAGCATGACATCCTGAGTGGCGTACTCCCGGCGACCCCGAATGTAGTCAACGTAAACGTTGTGAGCAATACGAAAAATCCATGCCGCAAAGGGCCCATCCGCCCGGTACTTGCTGAAATTCTCCAGGGCCTTCATAAAGACGGCGGTTGTCAAATCGTCAGCATCCCAGGTATTGTCCACCCGGTAGCGGAGATAGCGGTTGACCGGCTCAAAGTAACGGTCATAAAGTTCTTCAAAGGGCAAATCCCCATCCGGGTGGCGTTGGTTGGTTGCTGGGGTCATTTTCCTACCTCATTTCACGGTTATGCGGTATTTTTTTGAGTACTCATCCATAAAGACGGCAGGTAGCAAATAAATGTAACGCATGTAACAGAAAAAGGCCGCCACAATTTGCGGCGGTCCTTTTCCAGTTATCATATTATTCCATCACCAGGTGAGGCTTGTTGGGAATGCAATGCAGGGCCTTGATCCAGCGGACGGTTTTGGTGCGGGCCCGCATAACGATGGAGTGGGTTTCCGCC
>DAISHP010000410.1:0-2206 GCA_036822475.1 Bacillota bacterium | reverse complement strand
CTTTAACAAAAATGAAGTCCCGCACCTGGGCGCCGTCCCCGTAGATGACGGGCGGGAGCCCGGCCAAAACCCTTTTGATGAAAATCGGAATCACTGCTGCGTACTGGGAATCCGGATTCTGGCGCGGGCCGTAGACGTTGAAATAGCGCAGGACGGCGGTAGGCAGGCCGTAAATTTCCGTGAACAGCCGGCAGTAAAGTTCACCGGCGAGTTTGGTGACCGCGTACGGCGAAAGCGGATGCGGGGGCAGATCCTCCCTTTGGGAAGGGGTCCCGGTGTTGCCCCCGTAAACCGAACAGGAGGAAGCGTAGACCACTTTCTTCACTTTGTTGTCCCGGGCGGCGAGCAAAACGTTTAAAGTACCCCGGATGTTCGTCTCGTCTGCCGCCAGCGGGTCGGCCACGCTTTGCGGCACCTGGGTTAAAGCCGCCTGGTGGAAAACGTAGGCGGCGCCCTGGAAAATCTTTTGCAAAAGGGGGAGATCGGTGACGCTCCCGCGAAGGAAAGACACACCCGGCATTTCCAGGAAGGGTTCGATATTTTCCATCCGGCCGCTGCTCAAATCGTCGATGATGATTACCTCGTTGCCCGGCGCCAACTCTTCGACCAGGTGGGAGCCGATAAATCCCGCCCCGCCGGTGACAACAACCCTTTTTCCGCTGATTACGTCCTTGGGAAGAGGCACCGAAGCTGTCTCCTTCTATGTTTTCTAGCAAAATCATTCGCCGCGTTCCGCAAAAAATCCTGCCCGCAGGAAAAAGTTTTGCCCCGCCCCGGGAAAACCGGTTGACAAAATAATCAGTGGGAGTATAATATTAGTAAATTTAAATATGTAATTACGTGGATGAGGTGTTTCTTGATGAAGGGAACAACGGAGATTTTGAAGGCTTTGGCCGACGGGACACGTTTGCAGATTCTTCTTCTCCTGTCCCGGCAGGAGATGGCGGTGTGCGAGCTGATCGCCGCTTTGAAACTGTCGCAGCCGGCAGTTTCCCACCACCTGAAAATTTTAAAGCATGCCCGGCTGGTGAAGGACACCCGGGAGGGAAAGTGGATTTTTTACACCATTGACGAAAAGAACTTTTCCGCGCACGCCAGACTCCTGGCTGAATTTTTCGCAGACGTGCAGGCCAATCTGGAAAAGGGCGTACGGGCGTCGCCCATCCGCACCCAGCCCTGCCTGTGCGAAGAGCTGCAGACGAAGGCCGGGATTCGGAAGAGGGATGATGCGCTGGCAAACAGTTAGCTTTCCGGGAAAGGACCGGGGACCGGAACCGCCTCCGGAGAAACCCCCGCCGGAGCCGGCTGCTTAGAGTTTACAATGAAAAACGAAATCGGTGAAAAGAGGTCTTCATGAAATGAAAGAGCGTGATAAATTTATTCTGATGGTGATCGCCTTTTTAATTGCCTTTTACATTCCGCTTGGCCACCCGCGGGTGAGATCGGCTATCCTGGAGGCCTTTTTCATGCTCCAGGACTACGCCCAGAAGCACGTGCTCACCTGCCTTGTCCCGGCGTTTTTCATCGCCGGGGCGATTGCCGTGTTTGTGTCCCAGGCGTCGGTTTTGAAGTATTTCGGCGCGGGGGCGAATAAGGTTTTATCCTACGGCGTGGCTTCCGTCTCGGGAAGTGTGCTGGCGGTTTGCTCCTGCACGGTGCTGCCGCTCTTTGCGGGCATTTATACCCGCGGCGCCGGGATCGGGCCGGCCACGGCGTTTTTATACTCCGGCCCGGCCATTAACGTGCTGGCCATCATTTTAACGGCCCGGGTGCTGGGCCTGCCGCTGGGCATTGCCCGGGCCGTAGGCGCGGTGGTTTTCTCTATCGTGATCGGGCTTTTGATGCACCTGATCTTCCGGAAAGAAGAGCGGGAGCGGGAGGAAGCCGCCCTGCACCTGCCGCCGCCGGAGGAAGACCGGCGCAGCCTCTGGCAGTACGGAATTTACTTTTTCACCATGATCCTGATTTTGATCTTCGCGGCCTGGGGCAAACCGGCGCAGCCGGTGGGCTTTTTCAGCGCCGTTTACGAAATTCACTGGTACCTTACGGTATTTTTCCTGATCTTGCTGGGCGTAATCTTGAAGCTCTGGTTCAACAAAGAAGAAATGATTACCTGGGCGGAAGCCACCTGGGGCTTTGCCAAACAGATCTTCCCGCTCCTTTTGGGCGGCGTGCTGGTAGCCGGTTTTCTCATGGGCCGGCCTGG
>DAISHP010000409.1:0-2216 GCA_036822475.1 Bacillota bacterium | reverse complement strand
CGGCGCCAACGTTCTGACTGCTCATTTACCGGATCACCTCGTTTTTTCGTTCGTTAATCCTTCAGTAAGAAAAAATCCTTCCGTTATGATAACTTTAAAGTGAAAACAATGTCAAGCTTTTTATCCTCCCACCGGTGTCCTTTATCGTTTCAGCCGTCGGGCTGTTTTTGTTCAGCGTCGCTCCGCTTGAACTAAAAACAGCCCTCCGTCTAGCTATAAAACGAATACCGGAACTTTTCTTGCCGAATATAAATTTAAGCACGAATGACGACCGACGTCCGATCTTACCTTTGCCGGAAGGTTTTGGTAAACGAATCGCAGTAAATATCCTTGTTTAACAGGATATTGGCCGCGGCGACGGCGTCCAGCAGAGCGTCGTCGTCCAGGTCAACGATGGCGGAGTCCAGGCCCGCTGCCATGGACATGACCAGGAAGGTGCGGTTGAGCAGGTGCCGGTCGGCGCAGCGCTGGGATACATTGCTTAAGCCCATGGTCGTCTTGGGCGGGGGATCGGCCAGCATCTTAATCTGCCGCAGGGCCTCCAGAACTTCCGGGCCGTGCTCCTGGCCCACGTTGCAGGGGAGGACCAGGGGGTCGATGTAGAGATCTTCCATGGGAATCCCGTTGGCGTCGGCGTTCACGACAATTTCCATGGCCAGGGCGGCGCGGTCGGCGGCGCTTTTGGGCACGCCCTTTTCGTTCATGGCCAGGCCGATAATGGCTGCTCCGTATTTAGCCGCCATGGGCATGTAGATGTCCATTTTCCACTGGTCGGCGGTGGTGGAATTAATCAAAGCCTTTCCTTTATGGACCGCCAGGCCTGCTTCAATGGCCTCCGGGTTGGTGGAATCGAGGCAGCAGGGCAGGTCGACCGTTTCCTGGGCGATTTTCACCAGCCATTCCATGACGGCCGGCTGATCCTTGGCGTCGACCGTGGGGCCGGTATTGATATCCAGAAAAGCAGCGCACCGCTCAAACTGGCGTTTTGCCCAGTAGCGGATGGGCTCCGGATCGCGGTTTAAAATGGCTTCCCGGATATCTTTAAACATTCCGTTGATTCGTTCACCAATTAAAATCATTGGACTAAGACCCCCTTTAATTTAATTTTTTTAATACACGTTCGGCTCCATCATTTTCGCGATGTGCGCCCGGAACTGTTTCATGGATTCCGGATGCCGCATCACCATGATGGCGCCGCCCGCCTGGGCAAAGGTGGTGGCCGTTAAAGTCTCCCATAAGATGGCGCGGCGTGCCTGGTCGCCCCATTCCGGAGCTTCTTCGGTCGTGCTCTTGGCCTCTTTGCTCTTCCAGGCCTCCTGGCCCACAAAGCAGATGACCGGCATGGCCAGCATTTTATCCCCCGTCAGAGCGCCGATTCTGGCCCGTTCCATGATGGAGTAAGCGTACTCGATGCCGTAGCCCAGGGCGCCCACCAGCGGGTCGATGGCAATCCGGTTGGCTGCCAGGTTCATTTCCATAATTAAAATGTTCAGTTGTTTGGCCAGGTTGATGTCCAGCGGGCTGGAGGCAATGATGTTATGTCCGTGGACCATGCAGGTGGCCGTAATGGTTTTATAATTTTCCGGCTTGGCGCAGCCGAGCAGGCAATTTTTCCCGCTTAAGGCCTCGCCAACCGCTTCGATCACTTCCGCGTCCCTGGCCTCCACCCCGGAACCGACCACAATCAGGGGCCTGTTTACGGCTTCGGCCACGGCCTTCGCCGTAGCGGCACATTCCGCGGGGCTGCTGTTTTTGTTGTCCGGGTGCGAGCTCATCAAGCTCAGGCAGATTAAATCCGCGCCGTATTCTTCACATTTTTTCGCCCAGGCCACCGGGTCGTTCAAGACACCCTCAAAAGCGGAGGTAAGCACTGCGGGCCAGCCCTGGGGCTCCATGTCCCATACTTCCAGGGCCACCACGGGCCGGTGGGGAATCTGGCCTTCAAAATGCAGGAAAGGCAGGGTAGTCTCGCCGCCCACCCTGACAACGTTGGGTTCGGTGCCGATCACCAGCTCGTTTACCTGGCTGGTCCATTTTTCTTTCGCAATCGTAACCGCCACGATGATCTCTCCCTTCCAAATGGTTAAAGAATTGTTGCTTTGCGCATAATTTCGGTGACCGCCGCCACCGCCGGCGAATTGTCGGGCAGGTCCAGCAAGGGCCTGCTGCGCAGGTCGTATTCCGCCACCTGGTCGTCTTGCGGAACGGTGCCGATT
>DAISHP010000408.1:0-2221 GCA_036822475.1 Bacillota bacterium | reverse complement strand
AGGCCCAAGAATATGACCGCCAAAAAAAGCAGTGGCGTTTTCTTTTTCCGGTAGTCCAAGTACAGCCCCCCTTTTATTTAATAAAGATTTTTTAAAATCACCTCCTAAATGTAATTAGAAACATAAAAACCAAGCAATACGGCAAAATTTAAATTAAGTCTCAGTAATCTTAAGATAACCTTATAAAAATGCTTTTACTCATGTTATTTCTGCCTGAAAATGCCGGATTCAGTTGTTCTGCTTGTTGAGAACCAATTTGTAAGTTTTGTTTACTTTGCCGTTTTCATTTTTTTAGAAAATTTTGCTTTCCGCAATCCGGTGTTCTTCGCTGATTCTAAAAAAGCCGCCAAAACAAAAACGACTGTTACCGGTACAGTCGTTTTAAAAAAAATTTTTATTTTTGATTTTTATAAACAGCAGACATTCTGATCATTTGCAGAGCATGATCTTTTACCGCGCCGGTGATTTCCCGACCGGCCAGCATCCTGGCCAGTTCCTCTACCCTGCCTGCCTGGTCTAAAGGTTCCACCGATGTTTGAGCGTGTCCGTCCACTACTTTTTTACTGATTAAATAGTGAGTGTCAGCAAAACATGCCACCTGGGCCCCGTGGGTTACACAAATGACCTGCCGATGCCGTCCCACCTGGGCCAACTTTTCTCCGATGGCCTGCAGGGCCTTGCCACCTACGCCGGTATCAATTTCGTCAAAAATCAAGGTGGGAACCTCATCAACACCGGACAAAAGCACTTTGAGCGCCAGCATGATCCTCGAAAGTTCCCCGCCCGAGGCGATCTTCTGCAGCGGTCGCAACAGTTCTCCCGGGTTGGGCGCAATCAGGAATTCGATATCCTCCATTCCCAGGTCGGAAATCTCTTCCCTGGGGGTCAGGCTTACCCTGAAATCAATACCGCCCATTTCCAGGTACCTCAACTCCCTGGCAGCATTTTCTTCTAACTGTTTGGCCGCCTTCTGGCGAAGTATGGTGAGAATCTTTGCCTGCCGGTGCCATTCTTTCTCCAGGGTTTTGATGGTTTCCTTTAATTCCTCTGCTTTTTCTGTACGATTGCTCAAGGTGTTCAGTTCCGCCAGGGCAGCCTCTTTGTACGCCAGTATCTCCCTAACGGTGGAGCCGTATTTGTATTTCAGTTGCTTAATTAAAGAAAGACGGTGTTCAATTTGATCAAGCCGCTCAGGATTGTACTCCACGTTGTCCCGGTAGGAAGAAACTTCTCTGGCCGCATCCTCGATCTGGTAAAGGGCGTTTTCCAACATCTCCAGCAACCCTGTAAGATTGCTGTCTATCTCCGCCAGTTCCCTGAGGGATGTCAGGGCCTTTCCCAGTCCCTCAATTGCCGGCGTTGCACCGGCCTCGCCCCCGTAAAGTTGATCATAGATTTCCCCGGCCAGACGGGAAATCTTCTCAGAATTCATCAGCAGACGCCGCTCGTTCAGGAGTTCGTCTTCCTCATCCTCCGCCAATTGAGCTTTGGTGATTTCCTGCATCTGAAAAGAAAGCATATCAATGCGCCGGGCCAGTTCCCGGGCATTGGACTCCAGATCTTTTAACTGGGAGCAGGTGTCTCTCCAGCGGATATAGATTTCTTTCACTTTTCCGGCCTGCTCCAACAATTCAGATCCACCCAGCCTGTCCACCAACCAGCGGTGTTTGTCCTGATCAAGCAGCGTTTGCTGCTCATGCTGGCCCAGCATATCCAGTAAGCCGCTGCCCATGTCCCGGTAAAGGCCAAGGTTTGCCGGGCGCCCGTTAATGCGGCAGACATTTTTGCCGCTGCGGCTTAGCTCCCTGGCCAGAACCAACAGACCGTCTTCTTCGCAGTCCACGCCCAGTTCTTCCATTCGTTTTTTTATCCAGGACAGCCGTGAAACATCAAAGGTGGCCTGAACGGTGGCCTTTTCCCTGCCGGAGCGGATAAAGTCCGCTGAAGCCCGGCTTCCCAGGGCCACCTGCAAGGCGTCGATCAGCATGGATTTACCAGCACCGGTTTCCCCGGTGACAATGGTCAGACCTTTGTCAAAGTTCACCTCTACATCGTCGATCAGGGCAAAATTTTTTACATATAACGAGTGGAGCACAGGCTTACCCCCTTGCCAATTCCAGGAATCGCTGCACAACCTGTGGCGTGGCCTCTTTGGGTTTAATAATAATCAGAATGGTATCATCCCCGGCCACGGTGCCGATAATCTCCGGCCAGTGGGCGT
>DAISHP010000407.1:0-2228 GCA_036822475.1 Bacillota bacterium | reverse complement strand
GCCACTTCTTTGGCCGGTCCCAGCATTCTCGCTTCTCCACGGTCCAGCCAAAGCGCCAGATCGCATAACTCCTCCACTTTTTTCGGCACGTGGGTCACGATTACAATAGTTTTGCCCTGCTTCTGCAGTTCCTGAATGCGGGCCAGGCATTTATCCTGGAAGGCCAGGTCTCCCACGGCCAGCACTTCGTCGATAAGCAGGATGTCCGGGTCCACGTGAACGGCCACTGCAAAACCCAGGCGCATGTACATGCCGGAGGAATAATTGCGAACGGGGTTGTCAATAAAATCACCCAGTTCGGCGAAGGAGATGATATCGCTCAGCCGCTCCTTAATTTCTTTGCGCGTAAAGCCCAGGATAGATGCGTTCAGGTAAATATTTTCCCGCCCGGTGAAGTCGGGGTGAAACCCCGCGCCCAATTCCAGAAGGGTAGACAGCCTCCCGTTGACCCGCACCTCCCCGCGCGTGGGGTACAGGATGCGGCTGATGATCTTTAAAAGCGTGCTTTTCCCCGAACCGTTCCTGCCGATCAAGCCGACGGTTTTTCCCCGCGGCACGTCGAGGTTAATATTCTTCAGCGCCCAGAACTCTTCGGCGCGGTGCCGACCCCAGAAAATAACCCTTTCCTTCAACGAATCAACCCGGTTTTGGTAGACGTAAAACTTTTTCCAGACACCGCAAACCTGAATTGCCGGCCCACCGTCATAATTATTTTTCATAGTACGCCCTAGATCTCCTCGGCAACAGCTTTTTGAAAATGGTTAAAGGAAACCAGGCCGATCAAAAAGAAAACCGCCAGGCCCAACGCAAGGTTGCCTAAAGACCCCCATTCCGGCCATCTTCCATAAAAGAAAATACTCCGGTAAGCCTCGATGATCGGCACCGCCGGATTGAGGTCAAAAATGGGGCGCACGTCTGGCGGGACGTGCTCCGAAGAATAAATCACCGGGCTCAAGAAAAACCAGGCCGTCATCAATACGCCCACGATATGTTGTAAATCGCGAAAATAAACGTTGGCCACCGCCACCAAAAACGTCAGCGGGGCGACCAGGAGGGTTTCCACCAGCAAAACGACCGGAAAAGCGATCACCGGCAGGGTAATTTTAATCTTGAAAACCAGTAGCGCCGGGAACAGAATTAACAAGCTCAACAGGTAATTGATTAAATTGGACAAAACAATGGAAAGAGGGAGCACTTCCCGGGGAAAGTATATTTTCTTCACCAGCGCGCTGTTTTGCACAAGGCTGGTCGCGCCCTGGGTGACCGAGTTCGCCAGGTAATTCCAGGGAAGCAGGGCCACAAAAAGAAACATGGCATAATTTTCTATCTGCACCCTCATGATAAAAGAAAATGCTATACTGTAAACAACCAGCATCAATAAGGGATTAAAAAACGTCCAGAAAAAACCCAGCACCGATCCCTTATACCGGCCCCGCAGTTCTTTCGCTACCAGGTTTTTGAGCATCTCGCGGTAAGCATATATTTCCTTAATTTGCTGCCACATAGATTAACACCTTGCAAATGTTTTATCTGCTTTCTTAAATTTTAATTTAAGGCGCCGAATCTTCTTTTGCCTGTATCTTCACCCTTCATATCGCTTACTGTTTATCGCCATGTTCCCCGCTGGTTGGCGTCAAACTCGTGTGCTGGATCATATCTTACCACAGGATACCATTTATTTTTTAATGCAGGTAAAGATAACCGGGATCTACAAAATTAACATTTCTAATTCTCCGCGCTTCTACAAAATTCCTGCCTGCCGAAGTAAAGAAAGTGGTAATTGATGTTAGCCACCGTGCTCCTTTTGGCGGAGCCGGCCCTCGTTTATGTTTGATTACCACTTCCAGCGGGGACCGGGCATTAAGCTATGAATTACGTTACGCTCGCATCATGCTTTTCGTTCTTTTTATGCTTATTTGGGCTAATTTTTTAGGATTTTTATTTTCTTCTTCCCGGATATACTTAAAAAACTTATTCAAATCTCCTCCGAATTTTTCTAATATGGCTTCACGTAATTTCCTGACCTCATTAACAATTGGATCATCCACTACTCATCCCTTCTTGCATATCGAAAAAAAGATCATCTCCTTTTGATCGCCTTTAGTCCCTGATTTGTTGTCGCTCGCTCACCCGGCTTCGGCCATGGGAAGGTGGGGGGAACGGGGATTGGGGTAGAGCCGTTTCGTAAAATACGCCCATTGCTGCCCACCCCTTCAAAACCCGCATCT
>DAISHP010000406.1:0-2237 GCA_036822475.1 Bacillota bacterium | reverse complement strand
CCACCGCGTATTCTATTTTTACCCCGGTTTCTTCCATTACTTCCCTGGCCACCCGGTCCACCACTTCCCGGGTGATTTTCAGTTCGTTCACTTCGCCCACGAGCGGAATCTCCACTTCCGGAATCACCCGGTGGCCCTCCTTGATCAGCTGGGCGGCCGCCCGGAAAATGGCCCGGGCCTGCATTTCGTAAATTTCGGGGTAGGTGATCCCCAGCCGGCAGCCGCGGTGGCCCAGCATGGGGTTGAATTCGTGCAGGGCGCGCACTTTTTTCAGAATTTCTTCCTTCGCCCTGATTTCTTCGGCGCTGCCGCCGGTCAGGCGCAGGCGGGTCAGCTCCACCGCCAGTTCCTCGGCGTTGGGCAAGAACTCGTGCAGCGGCGGGTCCAAAAGGCGGATGGTCACGGGCAGGCCCTCCATAGCCTTCAAGATCCCGTAGAAGTCGCCCTGCTGCATGGGCAAAAGCTTATCCAGGGCGCGCCGGCGCTCTTCCAGGTCGGCGGCCATGATCATCTCCTGGACGATGGGCACGCGGTCGGGAGCCATGAACATGTGCTCCGTCCTGGTCAGGCCGATGCCTTCGGCGCCGAACTCCCTGGCCTTGGCCGCGTCGGCCGGCGTGTCGGCGTTGGCGCGTACCCTTAAGTCGCGGATTTCGTCCGCCCACGCCAGCAACTGCCGGAATTCGGGAGAAAGCTCCGGATCGATTAAAGGCACCTCGCCCAGAATGACCTGGCCGGTCGCCCCGTCAATGGAGATCACGTCTCCCTTTTTCACCGTCAGGCTATTCACCCGGAATTCCCCGGCGTCGTAGTCGATCCGGATGGCCTCGCAGCCGCAGACGCAGGGCTTCCCCATACCCCGGGCCACCACGGCGGCGTGGCTGGTCATCCCGCCGCGGGAGGTGAGCACTCCCTGGGCGGCGACGATCCCGTGAATGTCGTCGGGAGTGGTCTCGGTGCGCACCAGGATGATTTTTTCCCCGTCGTTGCCCAGCTTCTCCGCCTCGTCGGCGTCGAAAACCACCTTTCCGCTGGCGGCGCCGGGGGAAGCGGGCAGCCCTTTGGCGATCACCTCCAGCCGGGCGCCGGGGTCGATGCGCCGATGCAAAAGGTGGTCCAGGTGCGCCGGTTCCACCCGCAGCACGGCCTCCTCTTTGGTGATCAGGCCCTCGTTGACCATGTCCACGGCAATCTTCAGGGCCGCCTGGGCGGTGCGCTTGCCGTTGCGCGTCTGCAGCATGTACAGCCGGCCCCGCTCAATGGTGAACTCCACGTCCTGCATGTTGCGGTAGTGCCTGTCTAAAAGCTCGCAGATGCCGGCAAACTGCCGGTAAACGTGCGGCATTTCTTCCTTCAGCCGGGAGATGGGCTGCGGCGTGCGAATCCCGGCCACCACGTCCTCGCCCTGAGCGTTCGGCAGGTACTCGCCGTAAAGTTCCTTGACGCCCGTGGAGGGGTTGCGGGTGAAAGCGACCCCCGTGGCGCAGTCTTCGCCCAGGTTGCCGAAGACCATCGTCTGGATGTTGACCGCGGTCCCCAGGTCGTCCGGGATTTTATTGATCTTCCGGTAAACAATCGCCCGGTCGTTGTTCCAGGAGTTGAACACGGCGTAGACGGCCGCGAAGAGCTGCTCCATCGGCTCCTGCGGGAAGGGCTTCCCCGTTTCCTGTTCGATGATCCGCTTGTACGCGGCGACGATCTGGCGCCAGTCCTCCGCCGGAACCTCGTAATCGTATTTTAAGCCCCGTTTTTCTTTTTGTTCCTCTAAAACGCGCTCGAACTTCGCCCGCTCAATGCCCAGCACCACGTCGCCGAACATGGTTAAAAAGCGCCGGTAGCAGTCCTGAGCGAAGCGCTCGTTGCCGGACAGGCGGGCCAGCCCTTCCACCGTCCGGTCGTTCAACCCGAGATTGAGCACGGTGTCCATCATCCCCGGCATGGAAACCACGGCGCCGGAGCGGACGCTGACCAGGAGGGGGTTTTCCGGGTCGCCGAACTTTTTGCCGGTCTTCTCCTCCAGGGTCCGCATTTTGGCGCGCACTTCGTCCTCCAGGCCGGGCGGAAACCGCCTGCCCAGCCGGTAAAACTCCCGGCAGGCTTCCGTGGTGATGATTATTCCGGGCGGAACCGGCAACCCGATGTTGGTCATTTCCGCCAGATTAGCCCCTTTGCCGCCGAGCAGTTCCTTCATTTCGGCCCGGCCTTCTTCAAACAGATAGACATACTTCTTGTCTGGC
>DAISHP010000405.1:0-2240 GCA_036822475.1 Bacillota bacterium | reverse complement strand
AAATTCTGCAGGCAGACGTCGTGCACCACCTGGTCAAAGGCCCTCTGCAGGAAGGTGGAATAGATGGCCGCCACCGGCTTGAGCCCGCCCGCGGCCAGCCCCGCACTCAAGGTCACCGCGTGCTGTTCGGCGATGCCCACGTCAAAAAATCTTTCCGGAAAGGCTCTGGCGAACTCGGTCAGGCCGGTGCCGGAAGGCATGGCCGCCGTAATCGCCACGATTTTTTCGTCTTCGGCGGCAAGCTGGACCAGGGTTTCCCCGAACACCTCGGTGTAGGTGGGCGGGGAGGGGGCGGCCAATGTCGCGCTCTTGCCCGTTTCCACCGAAAAGGGGCCGATGCCGTGAAACTTATCCGCCTTGGCTTCTGCCGGCGGGTAGCCCTTCCCTTTTTGGGTAATCACGTGCACCAGCACCGGCCCCCGGGCGGCCCGGGCCTGCTCGAGGACGGAGATCATTTCCGGAATGTGGTGGCCGTCGACGGGGCCCAGGTATTTAAAGCCCAGCTCTTCAAAAAACATTCCCGCGACGACCAGGTATTTTAAGGAGTCCTTGATCCTCTCCACTGCTTTGACCACGGCCGGGCCGATGGACGGTATTTTTCGCAATAGTTGTTCAATTTCTTCCTTGCCCCGGGAATACACCGGTTCGGTCCGCAGCCGCGTCAAATACCTGGACAGGGCGCCGACGTTGCGGGAAATTGACATTTCGTTGTCGTTCAGGACGACAATCAGGTCCCGCTGGATGTGCCCGGCGTGGTTTAGCGCCTCGAAAGCCATTCCCGCGGTCATTGCCCCGTCGCCGATCACGGCCACGACGGCGTGCTTTTTCTTTTGCAAGTCCCGCGCAACGGCCATCCCCAGGGCGGCCGAAATGGAGGTGCTGCTATGGCCGGTGGCGAAGGCGTCGTAGGGGCTTTCCTGGGGCCGGGGAAAGCCGCTTAAGCCTTCGAATTGCCGGAGGGTATGGAATTCTTCCCGGCGGCCGGTAATCAGTTTATGGGCGTAGCACTGGTGCCCAACGTCCCAGATAATCTTGTCCTCCGGCGGGTGAAAAACTCTGTGCAGGGCGAGCGTAAGCTCCACTACGCCCAGGTTGGGCGCCAGGTGCCCGCCGTTCGCCGCCACCGTTGCGATAATTTCCTCCCGGATTTCCCGGGCGAGCTGGTATAGCTGGGCAATCGATAAAGGTTCTAAATCCTTCGGTGAGTTAATCCCGGAAAGGAGCCGCGCCAAAAAAAAGTCACACCTTTCCCCCAGTCCCAGATTCCTAACCCCTAACTCCTGCGTTTTTCTTTTCTTCCAACGGACATCCCGCTTAAACGATTCCAGGCGGCAATTATTCTTCCCACCAGAAATATAACCTCGTTTGGGTGGGTGAGGGCCAGTCTTTTGCCCGCCGCTTTTCCGCCAATGGTCAGGGCGGCGATGGTTCCGGCCATCAGCATATTCAGAATAACCCTTTCTGCTTCCGGCCAGCGCAGCAGGAACTGCAGGACAAGGGCAATCCCCATCGCCCCGCTGAGCGTCCCGGCAATGTCGCCGATGACGTCGTTGCAGATGTTAGCCACCCGGTCGGCGTTGCGGATGAGAAAAACGCTTTCCTGGGCGCCGGCCACCTTTTTGGCCCCTTTGGCGTGAAAAGGCGCCTCTTTTGCCGCCGCCACCGCGGTGCCCACAATATCGGCGGCAATTCCGGTCAGTATAATTATAACTAAAAAAAGAAATGATAAAAATAAATTTTGTAATTTAATCGCTAAAATTTCCGATAACCAAAAAAAGGCAACCGCCAGCAGAAAAGAGGTTGCCCCGATAACAAAAACATACCGTCTGGAAACTGTCGATTTGGTGTTCGCCAAAAAAGACACCTCAGAATAGTCCGTAAAGGTACGGAAAGGTAAGTGACAGCAGGGCGGGTAAATATTGCGGCTTAAGGTCCAGCAGGCTTTCCCAGGCAATCACCGGCCGTCGCCGAACCGGCGGTTTCCCTTTCAGATTGCCTCCGCCGTTATCGCTAACGGCGGGGCTGGATTGCCACTTAGTCCACACTGCAATCCCCGCCCTGCCCCGGTTTCCCGGACAGCCTAGGAGTTTTCCTCTGCGGATAGCCTTTTTCTAGCCTCTTTTGCAGGAACGGTTTCAGCCTATGCCCGCCGGTCACGGGCCCATGAACCGGCAGGGCTTTTTTAAGGACATCCACCGTTACCACTCAAGGCAGGCTACACTGCACGCAGCTCCCCACCA
>DAISHP010000404.1:0-2246 GCA_036822475.1 Bacillota bacterium | reverse complement strand
GCGATAAACATCACCGACTGGGAGAGAATTCCCGGCATCAGAAAAGCCTGGTAGGACACGCCTTCCGGGTGAAAAGCCCGCACCTGGCCAAACGTCTGGCCGAAAATGACCAGCCACAGCACCGGCTGAATGGAGCGGGTCAACAATTCGGTAGGGTCGTGGCGCAACTTGCGCACTTCCATTTCCGTAATGGCCAGGATGCCATTCAGCGTCTCCCGGAAGACCTTCCCGGGCGAGCCAGGGCTAGCCGAGGCGGCGGCTGAGGCGGCGGACCTGCCTGAGTTCACGATAATCCCCTCCCGTGTCGAGCTGGTTTCCCGTGTAATGCGCAAACACTTCATTCAGGGAGGCGGCGGGGTCGCCCATGCTTTCCTTGAGCCGGGCCGGGGTCCCGGCAACCACCATCTCCCCCCGGTCGAGGATGCCCACCCGCCGGCAAACGGCCTCCGCCTCCTCCATGTAATGGGTGGTCAGGAAAATGGCCATCCGGTATTTTTGCTGCAAATCCAAAAGCCTTTCCCAGACCCCCTTGCGCGCCACCGGGTCCAGGCCCACCGTCGGTTCGTCCAGAAAAAGTACGCGGGGTTCATGCAGCATGGCCTGGGCAATCTCCAGCCGCCGCACCATTCCCCCGGAATACTGGCGCACCAGCCTGGTCGCCGCGTCCGCCAGTTCCATGAAGGCCAGCAGCTCCCAGATTCGCTGTTCTCGCTCATTTTTTTTCAAGCCCAGGATTTTCGCGAAGACCAGCAAATTCTCGTAACCAGTCAACGAACCATCGACCGAAAGGGCCTGGGGCACGTAGCCGATGCACCGCCGGACCCGGGCGGCCTGCCGGCGCACATCGCAACCGCAGATTTTCGCTTCCCCGCCGTCCGGCGGCAAAAGAGTGGTCAGCATCTTCACGATGGTCGTTTTTCCGGCTCCGTTAGGCCCCAAGAGGCCGAAAACCTCCCCGGCGTCCACGGTAAAAGAAACGCCTTTGACTGCCGCGAAAGATCCGAACGAGCGCCTGAGGTCCCGGACTTCAATGACCGCCTCCGGCTGCGCTTCCATCCGCTCCTTCATCTGCCCCGCCTCCACCTGCTCCATCTGCTCCAGTTGCGCTTTTCTGCTGCGCCCCGCCTTCCGTTCCGCCCCCCGTTTCCGGCCGCCCGCTCACCTTGGTCAGCAAAGTGTACAGCTGCCGCCTCTCCTGGTCATCAAGCGGGGCAAAGATTTCCGAAAGGGCCCGGCAGCGCGCCTGCCGCCAGGAACGAAAAAGCTCCCGCCCCTTTTCCGTAAGGTGCACCGTAACAACCCGTTCGTCCGCCTCGTTATCCCGCCGGCGCAGCACCACCCCGTCCCGCTCCAGCCGTTTCACGGCAATGGTCACCGAACTCGAGCCGGTACCCGTACGTCCCGCAATGTCCTTGATCCGCAAGGGGCCGTGGTGATGGAGAAGGTGCAAAATCCAGTACTGCTCGGGGGTGATTTGACCCTGGCGCACCGGGTGCGAATTCGCCCGCCAGTTCCGCCAGAGGTTCCAGAGGGCGTCTACAATTTGTTCCGGGAGGATATTTTCGTCATCCCTGGCCATTTCCCGTTCCCTGTTTCCCGCTCTCTGTTTTTCGTTCCCTGTTCCCTATTTCCTGCGTCCTGGGTCTCAATTCCTGCTTCCGGTCTCCTGTTCCAAATATATCCAGGAACCGGTCCGGCCCGGGAACTTCGAGGGTTTTTGTCCACGTCTGCGTTCCCTGTTTTAAATATATTGGAACCGGCCCGGAAATCCTTCCTGTTGGCCGCCCGGAATTAATCCTGGCCATGATTATACAATAAAATGTTTTCAATGTAAATATGTTTTATAGTCAATATATCTCCTCCATCGATCAAATATCCCGCCCGGAAAAAATTTTTCCCAAAACCCTTTAAAAATTGTTCTTTGGTACGTAGTAATATGTAAAGGAAAAAAGGAGGTTGAGGTAAAAAATGCACCGAAAGAATCTGCAAAGGCGGCTTATTTTCCTGCTGGCGGTGGTTTTTCTCTGGACAACGGCCCTTCCTGCCTGGGCCGCGGACAACGGCAAACATTCCGGGAAAGGCGTCAATTTTTCCGCCACCAAAGATAATCAAACCAGGAATCAAGACAGGGACAGCGAAAAAAATACGAAACAGGACCAGATTAAAGATCGGGACAGAGACAGGGAAAGGGAGCGCACGCGCAACGAGGGAGCCGTCTCTGCCGGCAACGGTTTAAAACTCCGCCT
>DAISHP010000403.1:0-2248 GCA_036822475.1 Bacillota bacterium | reverse complement strand
AGTTTTGTCCAGAAGGAAATAACTCCCCATGTGGAAGAATGGGAGGAAAAAGGTGAATTTCCGGCCGACCTTTTCCGGCGTCTGGGCGAGCTTGGTTTTTTGGGCCTGAAGTATGCCGAACAGTACGGCGGGAGTGGGGAGGATTACGTGGCCGACGCCGTTTTTGTAGAAGAAATGGCGCGCTGCGGTTCGGGAGGCGTCCAGGCGGGGGTCGGGGCGCACGCCCACCTGGCCACCCCGCCGATCTACAAGTTCGGTAACGAAGAGCAAAAGCAGCGCTTCCTGGTCCCGGCCATCAAGGGGGAAAAGATCGGCGCCCTGGGGATTACCGAGCCGAACGCGGGTTCCGACGTTGCTTCCCTCGCCACCACTGCCGTTTCCGACGGCGATCATTACGTGGTCAACGGGAGTAAAATGTTTATTACCAACGGGGTGCGGGCGGATTTCGTGGTGCTGGCGGTAAAAACGAATCCCCGGGCCGGTCACAAAGGGTTGAGCTTCCTGGTGGTGGAAAAAGGAACCCCGGGTTTTACGGTTGGTAAAAAATTAGACAAACTCGGGTGGCGGCCTTCGGACACGGGTGAGTTAATCTTTGAGAATTGCCGCGTGCCGAAGGAAAATTTGCTCGGCGAGGAAAACCGGGGGTTTTACTACATTATGCAAAACTTTCAATGGGAGCGCCTGATTTTGGCCCTGGGCGCCGTGAGCGCGGCTGAACTCGCTCTGGAGGAAGCCCTCCGGTACGCCCGGCAGCGGGTGCAGTTCGGGAAGCCGATCGGTAAGTTCCAGGTAATTCGCCACAAGCTGGCCGACCTGGCCACCGCCATAGAGACGGGGCGCTGCCTGACCTACCACGCGCTGAGCAAATTTGTCCGGGGGGAGGACGCCGTGACGGAAGTTTCCATGGCCAAGATCGTTGCCTGCGAAGCGCACAACCGGGTGGCCGACGAGGCCCTGCAAATTCACGGCGGCTATGGCTACATGATGGAGTTTCCCGTCCAGCGCTACTGGCGGGACGCCCGGATCGGGACGATCGGCGGCGGAACGACGGAAGTGATGAAGGAAATTATCGCCAAAAGGATAATAAAAGATTAAGGGGGGTGTCTGGATGCTGGATAAATTTTACGATGAACTGGAAGTGGGGATGAAGTGGAAGTCGCGCGGCCGCACCATAACGGAAGCAGATATTGTGTTGTTTGCGGCCTTTACCGGGGACTGGTACCCGCTGCACACGGATCAGGAATACGCCGCGCAAACTCCTTTCGGGCAGCGGATCGCTCACGGGATGCTGGTTCTGGCGGTGGCTTCCGGCCTGATGCAAATTGCCCCGGGAGTGGTGGTGGCTTTTTACGGGATCGACCGGGTGCGGTTTACCGCCCCGACGTTTATCGGGGATACCCTGCACATCGAAATGGAAGTCCTGGAAAAAAACGACCGTGGACCGGACCAGGGCGTGGTTACTTTCCGGTTTGACGTGTTCAATCACCGGGGAGAAAAACCCTGCACGGCCATTTTGAAGATTTTGTTGAGCAGGAGGAAAAGTTAGCCGACAAGATGAAAAACGATATCAGGAAGAAAGTTTTTCCGTAAAATACGAGAGGGGGAGGCAATTGAAAACGGTACGAATCGGGGCCGGACAGGGCTTTTGGGGGGATTCCCCTTATCCGGCGCTGGACGTGGTTAAATACGGAGATGTTCAGTACCTTTGCTGCGATGCCCTGGCCGAACTCACCCTGGCCATCTTGCAGAAGCAGCGCCAGCGCGACCCGGCCAAAGGTTACGTCTGGGACGTGATCCCGCTGCTCCAACTGGTTCTTCCGGTCTGCCGGGAGAAAAAGATCAAAATATTGACCAACGCCGGGGGGATTAATCCGGAAGGAGCGGCTCGGGCCGTCTATGAGCTGGCCAAACGCCTTGGTATGCAGGGGATAAAGATTGCCGTGGTGACCGGCGACGACCTCCTTCCCCGGCTGGCGGAGCTTCAGGAAAAAGGGGTTTCCCTGACCAACCTGGAGACGGGGGAAGAGCTGGCCGCCATCCGGGAGCGGATCCTGTTCGCCAACGCCTACCTGGGCGCCGGGCCGCTGGTGGAAGCCCTGGAAATGGGTGCGGACATCGTGCTGGCGGGACGGACGGCGGACCCCGCGCAATTTCTGGCTCCGCTGGTTTTTGAACTGGGCTGGGCCTGGGACGACTGGGATAAACTGGCTGCCGGCATTGTCCTTGGCCATCTGATGGAATGTTCGGC
>DAISHP010000402.1:0-2249 GCA_036822475.1 Bacillota bacterium | reverse complement strand
CCTGCCCAGAAAAGATCAGGCACAAAGGCAACAGGCTTAAAAGGCACAAAGAAAATAATTCCGGCGCTTTATACATATCCCTCCTCTGTGCCTTTGTGCCTCGAAGTGCGCCTGCTGTGAAAAATTTTTTCATCCTTATTACTGGTACTGCATTAGCAGCATGGGGGTCTAATGGTAAAGTTTATCCCTTCCGCCGATGGTTAACTGGTAGGTGTGCATGACGATCTCCCGGGGGTCCTTCTCCCGGCGCGATACCCCGGAAGCCAGCGCCGCCGCCGCCACGGCTCCCGCCACCGCAGGAGCGACGTGCACGTTAAATGGGTGCGGAATGATGCAGTCGGGCCGGAGCCGATCGGCCGGGATCAGGCCGGCGATGGCGTGGGCGGCTGCGATTTTCATTTCTTCGTTGATATCTTTCGCGCGCACGTCCAGGGCGCCGCGGAAAATACCCGGAAAAGCCAGGACGTTGTTGATCTGGTTGGGGTAGTCGGAACGCCCGGTGGCCACCACCAGGGCCCCGGCGCCGAGGGCTTCGGCGGGGTAAATTTCCGGCTCCGGGTTAGCCAGCGCAAAAACAATGGGTTTTTTGGCCATCGTCCGGACCATCTCCCCGGTCAGCTGCCTCCCCCGGGAAAGGCCGATAAAAACGTCCGCACCGGGTAAAACGTCCCCCAGTCCCCCCTTAATATTTTCCGGATTGGTCAGGCGGGCAATCTCTTCTTTCAAGCTGTTCATCCCTTCGGAGCGCCCTTTGTAAATAACCCCTTTGCTGTCGCACAGGACGATTTGCCGCGCCCCCAGCTGCCGGAGGAGCCTGGCTGTCGAAATGGCCGCCGCCCCTGCACCGTTGATGACGATTTTCACCGCGCCGATTTCCTTTTCGGTTACCTTCAGGGCATTGATCAGTCCGGCGGCCACCACCACAGCCGTTCCGTGCTGGTCGTCGTGAAAGACCGGGATTTCCGTTTCCGCTTTGAGCCGCCGCTCGATTTCGAAGCACGCCGGCGCCGCAATATCTTCCAGGTTCACACCTCCGAAAGTGGGTTCGAAAAGCTTTACCGTTTCCACCACCTTGTCCGGCTCGCTGGTCTTTAAACAGATGGGAAAGGCGTCAATGCCAGCAAACACTTTGAACAATACCGCCTTCCCCTCCATTACCGGCAGGGCCGCTTCCGGTCCCAGCCGGCCCAGGCCCAAAACAGCCGAGCCGTCCGAGACCACCGCCACCAGGTTGCCTTTGTCCGTGTAATCGTAGACCAGTTCTTTGTTCCGGTGAATCAGCCTGCACGGCTCGGCCACTCCCGGCGTGTATACAATGGAAAGGTCGTGCTCATTTTTAACCGGCATTTTGCTGACGACTTCAATCTTGCCGTGGTTTAACTGGTGGAACAAAATCGCTTCCCCAGAAAGATCCGGCGCCGGATCCGCCTGATCCTCTTGCCCGGTGGTTTTCACGGGAACCGCCTCCATTGACGTTATTGTATACGATGTATCAAAATATATTCTAAGCAAAAAACATGCCAGTACTCTCAGGTACGTTTCGGGAAAGGTTTTTCTTCCAGAACGCGAGGGCTTTCCGGAAGAGCTTGCCGGTTTGTCGCTGCCTTTTCTTGCGCCGGGCGGCCAAAGACCCATTCAGATAACTGCAATTATTCATCAATAACTGCAATCTTACATTACCGCTGGCTGTTTCTAAATCAGCCCACCGGAAACGGGTAAAATTACTTTTCTTGACCCGGAAGAGAGAAAGCGGCCCGGACAAAGAAATGGTCGCCCGGGCCATCCACCTGAACATGATTACCTCTTTTAAGCTGGCTTTCTCGCCGTTTTAAACGGCCTGCGGAAGTATTTCAGTGCGGAAAAGGATTGGCCCGGCCGATGATCCGGGAGGGTTATCGGCATTTTGATAACCTGGATTGAATGCACTACCTGGTAACGACCAGGAAAGTTACCACTTCTAAACCCCAAAACTCCGCTCCAACAAAACTTTACCTGTGGAAAAATCTCCAGGTTTCTGCTGGTCGGGCCAATGGGCAACAGGCTTAAAAGGCACAAAGAAAATAATTCCGGCGCTTTATGCATATCCCTCTGTGCCTTAAGTGCCTTAGTGCCTCGGAGTGCGCCTGCTGTGAAAAATCGTTACCCACACTTATGCCCAGAGAGTTGAGACGATCAAGATTGCCCGGCAGGCCGGACTCGAGTGCTGCGCGGGCGGAATCATCGGGATGGGGGAAACCATGGCGCAGCGG
>DAISHP010000401.1:0-2277 GCA_036822475.1 Bacillota bacterium | reverse complement strand
CAAAACGCCATCTGCCTCTGCGCCAAGCGCGGCCTCGCCGTCCAGGGCGGCACCCTGTACGTCAACGCCGACATCTGCCAGACCTGCGCAAAGCTCATCGTCAGCTGCGCCATCGCCCGCGTGGTGGTCCGCCGGGACTATAAAGGAAGCGACGAGGGGATCGCCTTTTTGCGCCGCCACGGTGTGCTGGTGGACCTGTGGCCGCCTTAAACCGCAGCGCCGCAGCGCAAAAAAGCCCCCGCTTTTTTAAGCGGGGGCTTTTTTGTTCGAAAACAGCGCGCGGGAACGAGCGGGGCCCTTGTCCCGGCGCAGTCCAGGGTTCGCGGTCCGTCCTGCCTGGGTCAGGATTTGGCCGGGTTAATGCGCTGCCGGAAAATACGTATAGCTGACCCAGATCAGGACAAACAAAAGAATTACGCCCAGACCCAGACTTCCCAGGATCAGCTTTTTCTCCACGGGCAGCAGGTCAAACCATTCTTCTTCTTCCGGCAACTTTTCCAGTTTTTCCTGTTCGTTCACGTCATGACCCCCCTTGACTTTCTCAGTTTAACCGATTGGCGGCGGGGTAATTCCATGGAAGAAAATCCACGAGATAAGCAGGCCGATCCAGATAATGAACCCGAACAGGCAGATCAGGTAAACCAGCGCCAGCCTGCCCATGCCTTCTTCTTTCAGGGTCCGGAAGTTCGAGACCAGCCCAATGCTAAAGAAAGTGAGGGCAAAAAAGATCCCCCGGAAGTTGTCGGCGCCGCCGATGCCCGCCTGCAAAAGCTTTCTCCCTTCGTCAGCGAGGCCGGCGCCGATCAGGAGCACCAGCACAAAGGTAGCGGCGTAACCGAGAACGAATTTGGGGAAGCGATGCCAGATGTCCATGGCCGACACCTTTTCCCCGGGCTTGCATTCGATCTTCCAACACCAGATTACGGCCAGTACGAAAGCCCAGATGGCGATGAAAATGTCGATAAAGACCTTTACTGTGGTTGCTGCCATCAGCATCCAGCTTTCCTGCCACTGGACGCCCAGCACGGTGGCGGCTTTAGAGCGGATCAGCGCGTCAACGATGGCTCCGCTGGCGGCGGCCGCCCCGTCGGTCTTCACGGCCAGGCCCATCCAGGCCCCGGCCACCATCGGTTCGTGATACAGCCAGGCCTGAGCCGCGAACGGGAGGATCAGCAGCTCAACCACCGAAAAAATAATCACCAGCGAGGAAACGATAATGGGCACGACTGGTCGGGCCTTGATGGCACCGCCGGTGGCGATGGCCGCCGAGACGCCGCAAATGGAAATCCCGGAGGCCAGCGGGGCCGCCCACTCGGGGGTGAACCGGAAATACTTGCGGGAGATAAAATAAACAATCGGCCAGTAAATCAAGTAAGCCTCGATGATTGCGCAAAAGCCCCGGAAAATCACCTGGGTAGCCAGCCCGGTGGATTGCATGGCAATCAGACCGATTTTCGCGCCCAGAATAACAATAGCGGCTTTAATATACCACTCCGGCCGGGCGGCTTCCTGCAGGTAGCGGGTCAGACCCGGCCAAAGATTGCCGATGAGCAGGCCGACAATGAGGGCGATAATAAACCCGCCTTCACCGGTCAGCCGCAGGGACCAGGCAATTCCTAATTTGGCGTACTGATCGGGGGTGGCCGCAATGAAGGCGTTGTGGCCGGCGATCCAGCAACAGTAAGTAATCCAGAAGATAATGGTGAATCCGCCGATAAAGCGCCCCACCTTGCCCCCCATGGCGGCAACGCCGATGCTTAAAATGGCGGTGAGAAACACATAGGTCAGAATCAAGGAAGCAAAGCCGGACAGGGGAAAGGCTTTGGAGACAGGCGCGAGAGCTTTCGACAGATCCAGCCAGACACTGGTTTTGACCGCCCAACCGACCAGATCCACCCCGGTGAGCCGGAGCAGGCCGAGTAAAAAGATAAATAAACCGAGCCAGACCGCCCACCAGTCTTCGCTTTTGAACAAGCCGTTGCGCTTTTCCCAGTTTTCCGGAGACATTATATCCCTCCTTATTCCAAAAAGTTCTTGGGCGGGCGACAAAAAGATTGCGTCCACATTCCTTCGTCCACTGTCTTTTCTTCTCCCTCATTCCCACCCCCCGTCTTAAAAAACATTTTATTAAAAATTATATTTCTTTCGAACAAGATATACAATAGTTTTTTAAATTATTCTTTCCGCCGGGTCGCCGAATTTGGGCCTTCTCCTGAAAAGAAAAAAGCAGGAAGTACGTTAATATATCCATCCGAGCCAGAAAAATCCAAAAAGAAA
>DAISHP010000400.1:0-2285 GCA_036822475.1 Bacillota bacterium | reverse complement strand
ACCAACCACTAAACAAAAATTAACAGCGTGAAACAACATTACCATATTTATCCTCAAACAAGAAAACCAGCTTCGCGTTACCTAACCAGGGCACGTTGGGATCAATGTTGTTTCGCAATAATTTTGCATTAAGGTGGCGGTATCTTTCCATAATGACTTCCTGGTCCTTAAAATAAGCAAACCTTACGACCAGTTGATCGTCGACCAACTGCACCCTGGCTTTGGTGTTCAGGATTCTCTCGAACATGCTTTCTAAATTCAGGGTGGCGTAAGCGCCGCCCAATTGCAAGCGCAGGTAATTAAACATGGTAAAGGCAAGAAACTTCAGGTAAAGCAGAGCATCAATCTTGGTCTGCTTGATCCCCGGTAAACGGTCCAGGTGCAAAAAGGCGGCGGTGTCCTTAAACAGGTTTTCAATCCGCCATCTTCGGGCGTAGCGCAAGATGAGTAATTCTTCCGGTGTTTTCTCGTCGTTGGTGATCAGGGCGATTAATTTACCGGTATCCAGCAGTTTGATGACAATGGTCCGCAAAGGAGTGTCGCAGCCGGTTACATGAAGATAAGTGGTCATCACCTCTTTGCCTTCGCAAAGCGCCCGGAAACACTTTTCCGGCAGGACCTCCAATTGCTCGACGATGGTTTTGTAATTCTTGGCCAGGGTGATAAATTTGGTCCTGGGTGTTTTAATGAGCTCGGCAAAGAATTCCCCTTTGAAGAATTCCCGGTCGAAGACCAGGGTGAACCAGGGCGCCCCGCCGACGACGGAGCGGACCTTCTGGATAAAATCAGGCAGAATCTCAAAGATGCTCAAGTGCCTTAAGTAGGTATAATGGTAAACCGGATTTTTGGTATCCTGATCCTGAGCCACCAGGGTGCACCAGCACTTCACGGGTTTGTTCTTGGTGCCGTGGTGTCCTTCGGGTAAGTGTTGTTTACCGAAGTACTCGGTGACATGGATATCGATGTTAATTATCCGGCCGCGGATTAACCTCTTCAAGATCCTGGACGTGTGAAGCTTGACCGCTGTTAATGAACTACTTTTTACCCGGTCAAGATAATTGTGCACCGCCGCCGGGGAAGGGAGCTTTGGTAGGCCCGCCAAAACAGCCAGGCCGATATCCTGAACGTTCTTGAGCTTATTGATGTTCCTTACTCCGCTTAAGGCGGTGAAGAAAAGAAGCAGGAAGATCTGCAAGGAACTAAGCCCTTTGCGAGAATCGGCCCATAATCCCCGGGCAAACCGCCAGGCCTTGATTTGCAAAAGAAACGATTAAAAACAGGCCACCAAAACAGGTTTCAAAACCTTTACCAAGTAACTCCAGGAACTGGGCATTTACCTTTTCCCGGGGCAGGGCCAACTGCACCTGCGCCGGTGCCGGCGAGGGAATGATCTGTTGGAGATCTTCCTTTATGATCAGTTCACCGGCAGAACTAAGCGCCACTTCTTCCAGTTGTTCATCCGGAACGGGAAGAGGGGTGCCCAATAAACCAATTCGCTCCGGTTCAAAAGCGGTTTTTTTTAACCCGCGGCGTGTGCAGCCCATGTTTAATGAGGACCCGCTCGACGGTCTTGGCGCTGATGTTTAATTCGGCACCCTGAAGAGAATATTCTTCCTTCAGGGCCGCGTATACCTGCGGGACTTTGTACTTGGGGTTTTCCTTTTTGATCCGGACGATGGTCTCTTCCAGCTCCGGCGTTAGCTTCCTTGGGCCTTTAGGTCCCGCCGGTTTATCCAATAACCCGGCCATACCCTCTTTTTCAAAACGGGCCTTGGTGTCGTAAAATGTTTTCCGGGTGTAGCCGAACTCACTACATACCTTGACCACCGGCTTTTTGGTGGTGGCTTCCAGGCGCAGCATCTCGTATTTTACCTGGGCGCTGTCGCTTTCTTTGAAAAATTTATTCTGGGCCAGTTCCGGCGGCAGATGACCCCTTTCTGGCATCTGTCTCCCTCCCGTAGTAATCTGCCATTATTTTACCACAGAAAGGAGGCGATGTATAGTAGTTATTGTCTATTGTGAGCAAAAATATTTTCCCTGCCCGGTCTGTTTTAGTCAACAGATTATGGTTTTGTCTAAAATGTACTTTTCAAGGAGCGACGGTAAGTTAAGTTTTGCAGCTGACTGGTGGTCATATACTTAGTTACATAAGTAGTGTCTTTTACCTTTATTTTAAGCATTTTCATGATCTTGCTTTGTCTATTCTGTGTGTCTTAGAAATTACTGAGTAGATGATTATTGAAAAGCATGATGGTTCCCCCTTGGAAAAATTTTGAGGATCACAT
>DAISHP010000399.1:0-2289 GCA_036822475.1 Bacillota bacterium | reverse complement strand
AACCCCCTTTCCTTTTCCCCATCCCTGTTTTACTGTCGATTTTTCTCTCTCTTCCCGGATTGCATCCCTTGGGGGATTGGTTTATAATGAACAAAAGAAGGATTTACCCGTCCGCTAAACCGGCTCCGGGGCCCTTCAATAAAAAAGTGCGGGTGCTGCCGGGATGCGCAAAGTAATCAGCGATGTAGAAGAAAAACTGCGGACAAAAGACTATAAATTAACTTCCCGCCGCGAAAATATTTTACAGGTGCTCATTGAGAACCAGGATAAACACTTAAGCGCGGAAGAAATTTATAACCTGGTTAAACAAAGAGCTCCGGACGTGGGTCTGGCTACCGTTTACCGCACCCTGGAGCTGTTTTCCGATTTTGCGATCATCCACAGCATCGATTTTGGCGATGGACGCAAGCGGTACGAATTAATCCAGGCGGAGGAGGAGGGGCATCACCACCACCATCTAATCTGCCTGCGCTGCGGAAAAATTCAGGAAGTAACCGAAGATTTGCTGGAGGATCTGGAAAAACGGGTCACCCAGACCTATCATTTCACGATCACCAACCACCAGTTGAAAATTTTTGGTTACTGCAAAGCCTGCGGCGAAAAATAAGTCTTACTTTAGCCCAAAAACCCTTCCTTTCTCCTCCAAAATGTGGTATAATTACGTAAAAATAAGGCGAAGGAAGAAGATCATGATCAGCCGGGAAACGGGCGGCAAAATAAACTTCAGAGGGTCACCAAGACCTTTAAAAAACGGTACTTTAGCCGGCAAAAGTTTTTGACGTATTTTTTATCTAAACTGCTTGTGAAATTATTTATAAATTGCCGGTACTGATTGAATAAAATACCTGGAAGGGTGGTGATTGACCGGCAAGGGAGAAGAAGGAAGAGCCGGTGGAAAAAGATAGTCCGGTTTTTCCGGGAAAGGGGGAAAAATAATGACGATCGGGGAAGCAGAGCTGCCCGCAGTCTATCACGAGAACGTTTTATGCCTGATGGTGCAGGCGCCGGACGTTGTTTTTGCGTACTGGGATCTTTCCTGGGGGCACATTCAGTCAATTGGTAAGGAAAAGGAACTGGTTTTGTGCTTGTACAAAGATAGTCTGCTCAATCACAAAGTGACCTTACCTCCCTTTACTAACAACTGGTATTTCCGCAAGGTTGAACCAGGCGCTATATATTATTGTGAATTAGGGTTTCAAGGAACCGGCGGGACATTTTTTCCCCTGCTGCGTTCCAACCGGGTGAATACGCCGGGCCCCCGCCCGGCAACGGAAACAGAGGTTAAGGAAGACGCGGCGGCCGAACCGGACTTCGCCGCGCTGTTAACCGGGCCGGCCCAAAGTTACAAAAAGGACGATCTCTTTAAAGAAATGGCTTTTTATATGGGTTTTTCCCGGTCAGCTGAATAACCTGCGAAAAGGAAGTTTCCCGTGACGAACACTCGTTCCCTCCAGAAAGTAATGAAAATGTATAAAGTATCTATCCCTGATTCCTATCCCCTAACCCCTAATTCCTATATTTAGAGGGGGGATCCTTCGTGACGTACGGCTGCCTGGCCATTGTCCTGCATGCTCACCTGCCTTACCTCCGCCATCCGGAGGGAAAAGAACACCTGGAAGAGCGCTGGCTTTTTGAATCCATGACCGAATGTTACATTCCCCTTTTAAAAGCTCTTGAAAATTTATGCCGCGACGGTGTAAATTTCCGGTTGACCATTTCGCTGTCTCCCCCCTTAATGGCCATGCTGTCTGATCCCTTGTTGATGCGCCGTTACGCAGCCTACCTCGATGCTTTGCTGGATCTCGGCCGGAAAGAGTTGCGCCGCACCGCCGCCCAACCGGAATTCCAGGCCCTGGCCGCCTTTTACCTGGAGAATCTGGTCCAAACCAAAAAGGCCTTCGAGGAAGATTACGAACGGAACATTCTAAACGGTTTTAAGTTTTTGCATGCCTCCGGAAAAGTAGAATTGATTACCACCGGGGCCACGCACGGCTATTTGCCCTTGATGGGTACGGAAGAGGCCCGGCGCGCCCAGATCGGGGTGGCGGTGGAGGCGTTTGCCGAGTCTTTTGGGTTCTTCCCCAAAGGTTTCTGGCTGCCGGAATGCGGTTACGTTCCGGGCGTGGAAGATTTGCTGGCCGAAAGAAACCTGGCCTATTTCTTTGTGGACGCCCACTGTTTTTCCCACGCGCGGCCGAAGGCCCGCTACGGGGTGTACGCCCCCGCGGCCTGCCGGAATAAAGTGGCCGCTTTTGCCCGGGACCCCCAGAGTTCCCGTCAGGTGTGGGA
>DAISHP010000398.1:0-2296 GCA_036822475.1 Bacillota bacterium | reverse complement strand
AAAAAGCAAAAGGAAAAACCCCGCCCTATCCTGCTTGCGGCTTGCAAATGGGGCCATGTTCTATCCTCAAAAACGATGGCTTTCTCAACAAACTAACGTACGAGGGGTTTTAAATGCTCCTCGCTTTTTTATCTTTGAACCGCTGGCTGGAAGGAAAAGTTTTCCCCACCATGCTGGCAGACAGAAGGAAATGGCTGGCGGTGGTAGAATTGGATAGATGATTATTAGCGTTGTTAAACAGGAGAGATGGAAATGATTCACCTGACAGATGAAGAAAGGCGCGCTTTATGGGATGCCCTGGCAATCGCCAAAGATTACTACGAGGAGCGCGGCCAGAAGGAGAAGGGTAAGATGGCCTGCGATCTGCTGATAATATCGACAATGGTAGAAAAGGTTACATTTGAATTATATAAAAACGGGATCACCGGGGAGGGACGCAAGATACTGCAGGAGTTTATGCAGAACAGGGAAAAAAGAGGAAGAGAGGAAAGCAACGTGGTCCTGTTTCCAAGAGGGAGAAAGTAACGGGGATAGCGCTACCCCTCTGGTGCTTAAAGCGCCCGGGCTATGCTAAAGTACCATGCCTGCAGGAAAAGCGGAAACTGCGGCGTACTGGATCGGGAAGCCGCGTTCGTTTTTGGATGCTGCAAATAACCTTAAACGCCGCCAGCCAAAAAGGTCCAGAACGAATCCGAAGGCAACTAGAGACGCCGGAGTTGGAGTTAAAAAGATGTGGGGGAAGAGAGAAAATGGGAGGGTGGCTCATCTGGAGTACGGAATAAATGAAGAAGTTCTGGATAATACCCCATTTGAGAGGATAAGTGAACCTGCGTCGTTCGTTGCTCCCGTAGTTAACCGGCATCTCTTTTTCCGAGGAATGCCCCATGCGGCAAGCGGCACAATGAAGTAACGAAAACTAGATATTGGGTTTTCGGAGGAGGTAACGCAGATTGAAATTGGTGTTTTGCATAGAGGCCGATTGGGAAAGATCTGCGAAAAAGAAAAGCTCGATTTTGCCCATGTTGCAGTGTATTAATGGGGTTTACCCCACAAAGGTAAAGTCAGAAGCCGCCAAATTCCAAATAAGTTCCAGGCGCCGGCGACCAAACTGCGCCTTCGCTAGCGGGGCCAGGCCCGGTGGAAGGAGATAGGCCATTTATGCTTTTCCCGGAAATGAAGTAGTGATTCCGGGGGGTGGTTATTGAGGAAATCGACGTCAGCCCAGTCTGGCTGAAATGAGCCAAAAGGCCATGGAAATCTTGCCCCGGAACCCGAACGGCTTCTTTCTTCGCTCAGCATGGATATAAAAATAACTGCCCGCCGGCAAACAGCGCACGACTGGAAAAGTTGTCCGGAGACCGAGCGGGACAGTACAGCATCCGCATTAATGATCAGTGGCGCATCTGTTTCGAATGGCGCGATCGAGATGCATGTAACGTAGAGATCACTGACTATCGCTAAGTACATCGCCATATAATTAAGAATTCATTATTAAGCTGCTTTGGCAACTGGCACGGACACCTTTACTTTTGTTCCAACTTTTTCCATCGACTTGCTTGACCACTTGAGCGGGTGCGCATGTTCGTTCCATTCCTGGATGAATTGGGCGATTTTTTCCCGGAGATCACTTTTTGACTCGAAATCGGTTTTCTCCCAACGCCCGGCGGACCGCGGCCGACACCACCCTTATCCACACCCGACATGATTTTAAGAATCTGAAAAAAGAAAACCCAGGTTGTGCTTCTGGGATTTTTGCGGTAATATTGGAATTAAAGCTAAATAAAACGAGGTGAGCCTAAAATGGCTGCTGTTGAACGTTTAGTCGAAGAGATAAGAAAGCTGAACCCGCAACAAAAAAAGGAATTATTCCGTAAGTTAGGAATCGCTCCTGTTGAACCTGAAAAAGAAGAATTCCGTGGCGGTCCCGACGATCCCCTGGCGGAATTAATCGGGATGTTCAAAGGACCCGGTACCGGCTCCCGTAAATATAAGGAGGACCTTTATGGGGGTAAAAAACCTTTATAAGCTGTTTATTGATACCGGCGCTTTTATCGCCCTTGTCGATGAACGTGACTCGTTACATCAGGAAACCAGGACATTTTACACATCGTTAACTAAGCGCACAAGCTTGCTAACCAGCTTGATGGTGGTATCGGAAACATATACCTGGGTGCGCTACCACGCCGGCTCCAACTTGGCCATTCGTTTCCTTGAGATTATCGAAAAAGCAGAAAAGGCAGGTTCTTTGAAAGTCATCATCCCGGATGAAGATGTGAAAAGCAAGGCCCATGCCGTT
>DAISHP010000397.1:0-2296 GCA_036822475.1 Bacillota bacterium | reverse complement strand
TGCAACTGGAATGTCTCATATGTATCAAATAAGTTAATTGAGACAGTGTCAAAAGCCCTCAGACTTGATCCTGTTTCCCGGCAGACCAAAATTGAAGGGATTGCTTTTCCTCATTTTAGACCTTTTTTCGAGACAAATAATTTTCCGCGGCTGATGAAAAGGGTCGGGGGGCAGGGAAAGTTCCGGCCGAGGGGGCTTTCGTAAGCCTGGTTTTTTTCTGGCACGGATTTTGCGTTAAAAATAATGTGAGCAAATAAGTCAAGGAAGGCAACTCAACGGCCAATTAAAAAAGGGGGGATTTTTCGATGGAGCCTTCCCCGGCAACTGGCCAGGAAAACGATCTTCAGGCGCGGATAAAAACAGAGCCGGAAAAATTTCTGGAAAATCCCTGGGCGAATTTTTTGGGCAGGCTCAAGCCGGCGGGAAGCTGCCCGGCCAGACCGGCCCCGGCCGAAATGCTGTGGTCCGCCGTGGGCAGTTTTCTGGGCATCGGCTGCATCACTTTCCTTGCCTTCCGGTACAGCCTTCCTTTGCTGGTGCCCTCTTTCGGGGCGACGGCGGTGCTCATTTACGGCGCGGTGAACAGCCCCTTTGCCCAGCCCCGGAACGTTATCGGGGGCCACCTGGTTTCGGCCGCGACGGGTGTACTGGTTTATCAGTTCATGGGGGCGGGCTGGTTGTCCATTACCCTGGCGGTAAGCCTGGCGATTTTGTTTATGTTGCTCACCAGGACGGTGCATCCCCCGGGAGGTGCAACAGCCTTTGTCGCCGTCTGGAATGCCCAGGGATACCTTTTTATTCTCACCCCGGTCCTGACGGGGGCGGTTATGTTAGTCATCATTGCTTTGCTCGTCAATAACTGCGGGCGCAGCCGCTGCTACCCCAGCTACTGGCTGTAGGTTTGAGCCGGCCGGACCGGTGAGCGGCAGGCGGAAAACAAAAGGATGCTGGAAAGGAGGGAAAAGCCGTGGAAGTAATCCGGATGAGCGAAGCAGCCGTCATTTTAAACCCCCGGGGAATCCGCGCCAGAAAGCTGCTGGACAAAGCGGCGGTGCAGGTAACGAACCTGCTTTTACAGCCGAAGGAGCGCGTGGATACGCACGTTACGCCGGTGGACGTCTTCTTCTACGTGGTGAACGGCCGGGGGACGGTGGAAATCGGCGCGGAAACGGCGGCGGTTCAGGCCCAGGACCTTGTTTTCAGCCCGAAAAACGTGCCCCATGCGCTGCAGGCGGCCCAAGACGCCCCGTTTGAGGTTCTGGTGGTAAAAACGCCGAACCCGGCCGGGATGAAACAGGACAACCCATAGAACTGGAAAGGAGAATCTATTCCAAAGGAAAACGGGAAAAAGGAAAAATTGGCGTAATTATAAACCCCAGTAAAATAATTAATTGAAAGGAGAATGAATTTATGTTCTGTTACCAGTGTTCGCAAACCCCGCCCACGGGGTGCACCAAAAGAGGAGTCTGCGGCAAAGACGAAGACATTGCGAGCCTGCAGGACACTCTGCTTTTCGGCCTGAAAGGCATTGCGGCCTACGCTTATCACGCCAGGGAACTGGGCTACACCGATCCCGAAGTGGATGGCTTTACGCACGAAGCCCTTTTCTCCACCCTGACGAACGTGAACTTCGATTTGCAACGGTGGATCAGGCTGGTTCTCAAGTGCGGGGAAATGAACTTAAAAACCATGGCGCTCTTAGACCGGGCGCACACGGAAAAGTTCGGCGACCCGCAGCCTACGGAGGTTTCCACGGGCACCAAAGAAGGGCCGGGCATCTTGATTTCCGGGCACGATCTGCTGGATCTCTACGAACTGCTCAAGCAGACCGAGGGCAAAGGCATTAACGTCTACACCAACGGGGAAATGCTCCCGGCCCACGCTTACCCGGAGCTGAAGAAATTCCCCCATCTGGCGGGGAACTGGGGCGGTTCGTGGATCAGGCAAAAAGACGATTTTGACGCTTTCCCGGGCGCCATCCTGGCCACCACCAACTGCGTGCTGATTCCGAAGGAATCGTATAAGGACCGGCTGTTCACCTGCGGCATCGCCGGCGTACCAGGAGTTACCCACCTTGAGAACAGGGATTTTACACCATTGATCGACAAGGCGCTGTCCCTGCCCCGCTTGCCGGAGCAGCCGGGAAGGACCGTTACTACCGGCTTCCACCACAAGGCGGTGCTGGCCCTGGCCGGCAAGATTATTGAAGCCGTGAAAGCGGGGAAGATCCGCCACTTCTTCCTGGTCGGCGGCTGCGATTCGCCTTACAAGACGCACCCCTACTACCGCGAGTTCG
>DAISHP010000396.1:0-2297 GCA_036822475.1 Bacillota bacterium | reverse complement strand
TCTTTCTTCCCAGAGGTCGTAACTTTCCAGGGGCAGCTCCAGTTCCGGGTCAAAATAACTCGCCAGAAAATTTGCTGCCGGCCGCACCAGGGTCCGGAAATACCCGTTGGCCAGCCAGATATCTTTGCAATGCTCGTAGTATTGCCAGAAGGCATCCAGAACGAGGGCGGTTTCGTCTTCCTGAATGGGCAGCTGCCGGTCGCTGATCCAGGGGTGCCAGCTGGAGCCCACGGTGCCGTCGGGGTTGTATTTGTGCAGTAAATAACCGCCTTCGGTCAAGGCATTGGCGCAAAAGGCAAAGAATTTTTCGGCCAGTTCAGGATATCCTGCTCTGATGAAGGCGCGGATGATCAGGGCACCGTCCCTGGGCCACAGGTAGCAGTAATGATCCCGGTTGGTCTGCATGATGTCGCTATCGGCGGCGGCAATCACCGCCCCGTGCCGGTCCAGGTGGACTTTCATCAGCAGAAGGCTCAACCGGTAGATTTCCGCCACCTTTTCCGGCAGGTCGGCGAAGCTGCGGGGCGTCCCCCGCTCCAGCCAGTGGCGCCAGTAAACCTGGATCTTGTCAAGGACCTTCTGGGCACCTTTGTTCCAGATATAACTGTCCAACGCCCGCACTTCCTGAAAGTTTCGTCCCGCCACGATCCAGTAATAGATGGTTTGCTCCCCGCCGGCACCGAGCAGGCACCGGAAAGAAATCACGCTATCCACCGAGCCCTGGGCGATGGGGTTGCCGCTTAAAACACCGTCTTCCGCGTCCCGCCAGGTCCCTTCCGCCCCGCCAAAGCGCTTGGTGCCGGTGGCGTACTGGTAAAAGCGTTCCGGGCCGCAAAAACCGCCGATCATGAAATAGCGATTCTTTTTGTAGTGGTAGATGGTACGCAGCTGCGGGTCGTAAAGAGCCGTGTCGCCCACTTCGGTTTCGTCGATGGAAAAATCCTGGGTGAAGAATACCCGCACCTCCCTTTCCCGGGGAGAAAGGTTTTTCACCTGCAAACGCTTTAAGTAGATGTTGTCCCGGTAGTGGACGGCGTCGGTGCTTTCGACGGCCAGGGAAAACTCCTGGTGAACCGCCCGGGAAACAGCCACCAGCGAGTCTTGCCGGTAGCTCAAAGCACGCTTCCAGCCGGCGTCGTCGATCCAGGCGAACCGGCCTTCCGTCCAGAAGCCGAGGTTGTTCTTGTGGCCCATGATGTGGTTCCACTGGCCGACGTACGGGTAATAAAAGTCGCGCATGACCAGGTTTTGGTCAAAAGCGACGAGAATGGTACCGTTTCCTAAGACTATCGGACGTGACATTTTTTCGCTCCTCAGAAAATAGAGGCACAAAGGCAACAGGCACAAAGGCACAAAGGAAAATATGCCTGCCTTAGGCCTCATTTTCATTATTAATGGCGAGAACTCATGGAGAACTCCTAAGAAAACATACATTACCTTTCCGACATCCGACATCTGACGACTGACGACCGATCAGAGCAGGCACAAAGGAAAAATACTTCCGGTCGTCTATACCTCTAATTTCTTTGTGCCTTAAGTGCCTTTGTGCCTCTTTGCCTTTCTTCAATGCACCAGCTCCCCGTACACTTCCCGGGTGGCGGCGGCGATGTAGCGCCAGTCGTACAGGGTAAGCACCTTGCGCCAGGCCTGGCGGCAGAGTTCGTTTGCCAGCAGGTCGTTCACCAGCAGTTCACTTAGATAGTAGGCCAGCAGATCCTCCCGGCCCGGCGGCGCCTTGTAACCGTCCACCCCGTGCGTAATGATCTCGCTCAAGCCTCCCGTGTCGGAAACGACTACCGGCACACCAGCCGCCATGGCTTCTAAGGCAACGATGCCGAAGGGCTCGTAAAGGCTGGGGAAGGCGGCCGCCCAGCCCTGCTCCAGCAGCCGGTTGCGCCCCTGGTCGTCCACGTAGCCGACAAAATCGACCCGGTCCAGGACGCCCAGCCGGCCGGCCAGGTTGCGCAGGTAGCCCTCGTAGGGTCCCTTCCCGGCGATCATCAGCCGCACGCCGGGAACGCGCCCGGCAACGGCGGGGAGCGCCTCCAGCAGGACCTGCACCCCTTTTTCCGGCACCAGCCGCCCAAAAAACAAGATCACGGGCTGTGCCCATTTTTTTCTTTTCATGCGGCAATCCATCCGGCCGTCCCTTTTTTGGGCCAGGTTTTCCGGGTCTACCCCGTTGGGAATGACGCGCACCCGGTCACGCGGGAGGCCAAAAAGGTTTTTAACCTCTTCCGCCATGTAATTGCTGCAGGTAATCACCAGGTCCGCTTCGTTGGCCAATTGTCCCTCCC
>DAISHP010000395.1:0-2310 GCA_036822475.1 Bacillota bacterium | reverse complement strand
GGCTGAGTTGCCTTGGAAATTATCGGGAACAACCCACTTTTACTTGACAGTATCGTTATTTGGCAGTTTGATTGACAGCAGGCCGCTGGTGTGATAAAATAAGGGTGCCTTAACCTTGCCGGAGTGGCGGAACAGGCAGACGCAAGGGACTTAAAATCCCTCGGAGGGTTTCCTCCGTACCGGTTCAAGTCCGGTCTCCGGCACCAGCGGTAAATCAAGGCTTCCGGGGCAGGGAAAAAGTCCCAGGAGGGGCAGAAAAAAAGTAAGTCCCTTGTGTCGGACGAAAGGCATGGCACCACAAGGGACTTTCTCTAAAACAGTAATGCGTAACCCCGCAGGCCGGCGAACGTTTTCTGATTAGGCAGGGATAGACAGCGTTGCAAACGTCAATGTCTACTACCCTGCCTTCGTTTTTGTGTTTCTTGAAGCCCTAACTGCCAGACGAGCTCAAAGAACTTTATAAAATATTTGGTGCGTCAGCACTGGCAAACAAAAAAACACTGGACAATTATGAAAAAATATGATATTAATATAAACAATTGAATATGGTATACGGGTGCCTTTGCCGCGAAGGCAAGGGATAATAGGGAACCAGGTGCAAATCCTGGACGGCCCGGCCACTGTGAATGGAAAGCTGCTGATCAGAAAAGCCACTGGGGGCGCTCAGCAGGGCAGGAAAATTAACGCTGCCAGGAATCGAAGCTAAAAAAGCTGAGTAACCACCCTGGGAAGGCATCAGTAAGCGATGACCATAAGTCAGGAGACCTGCCCGTGTACGTCAGGCATAGAGCGCCTCCCGGGGAGAGGAACGTGCCGGAGTTAATGTGACGATGTCCATTAAGCCCCAGTCGTCTTCGGGAGACTGGGGCTTTTCGATTTTGTTAAACCCAATCCTTCTCCTTTCTGGTTATTCTGGTAGAGGTATTCTCTACCAGAATAACTACTTTCGTTGAAGACAAATTGATGCCCCGACTGCTCAGCAACATCGGTTGCCGGGCGATAAAAAGGCGGTTGTCTCGTTTTATGGTTCTGATTTAATCTTTTCAACAGATGCGGCAAACCCGGAAGCGGCCTACGGGTGTTTTCCCTGGGGTTAGCTTGTTCTGCAGAGGGGGAATTACCGATGGTGAAGTTAAAGATTAAAGAATGTTCCTTTAGTTACGGCAGCCATCCGGTCCTGGAGAAAGTCACCCTGGAAATTAAGGAAGGGGAAATGGTCAGCATTATCGGACCCAACGGCTCGGGCAAAAGCACGCTGTTGCGCTGTATTTGCCGGGTATTGCAACCCGGAGGGGGGGTGATCTACTTAAACGGAAAAGACGCGGCCCGCCTTAATTCCCGCGCCCTGGCCAGGCTTTTGGGTTACGTGCCGCAAAGCGGGGCGGAAGTATTTCCCCTGACTGTTTTTGAGGCCGTGCTATTGGGTAGAAAACCTTACTTAAACTGGGGGGTAGGGGCCAGGGACAGAGAAATTGTGGCCAGGATTTTACGCTTTTTGAAGCTTGAAGGATTCGCCTTGAAATACTTAAACGAATTAAGCGGCGGAGAAAAGCAAAAAGTGCTGATTGCCCGCGCCCTGGCCCAGGAACCGGAGGTACTCATCCTGGACGAACCCACCTCCAACCTGGATATCAAACACCAGCTGGAGGTACTGGGCTTCCTGCAAAAGCTGGCCCGGCAGGGCAAAATGACCGTCGTCATGGTTCTGCACGATTTAAACCTGGCCGCCCGCTTTTCGGAGCAGCTTATCCTTTTGCGGGAAGGAAAGGTTTTTGCCGCCGGGCCGCCGCCGGCGGTGCTCAACCCTGACAACCTCAGCGCGGTTTACGGGGTGGAAGTGAGCATTGCCCGAAACGGCCCGGGCATGGGCATTCAGGTGCTTCCCCTGCGTTCTCTGGCCTGGTCGGAAGAAGAGGATCTGACTTCCCTCTTTGATCCTTCTTCTGGTAAACAGAGGGCAAATTTAGAGACAGCAGTGGTTCCGGACGCAAGTTCCGGTTAAGCGGTTTTGTTGACCCTGCATGGGGGGTCATTTTTCATAACTAAAGGGCCGGAATTTTTTAAAAGGCTTCGAAATTATACCGTAAACCAAATAAGCTAAGGGAACAGGTCCTGTTTAAACAGGCGAAGAGGGAAGCCGGTGCGAAGCCGGCGCGGTCCCGCCACTGTATGGGGGAGCGGTCTTTGCGCAAAAGCCACTGGAGCGGCTCTTAAGCGTTAAGGGAAGGCCTGATGGCGGTAACCTGCCGAACCAGGGGTAACTTCAGGTTACCGCTAATCTTCGCAAATGCTGAGCGCCACTCCGGGAAG
>DAISHP010000394.1:0-2316 GCA_036822475.1 Bacillota bacterium | reverse complement strand
TGACCCCCTTTTTCTGGTAATACTTCATATACGAATAAGGCACGTCTGTTTCTTCCGCGCCGTAGACAGGTATTTTCCAGGCCTGGAAATAATCGATGAGGGGCAGATCGATGGCCTGCGGTTTGGCCCTTTCCCGTTCCCGGCTCCCGCCGATCAGGACGACGGCGTCCAGCGGCACGCCGTACTCGCCCGTAAGCTTGAAAACGTTTGCTTCCGCCAGGCCGTCTAAAACCGCCTGGCTGCCGCCCGTCGTCAGGCAGCGGCCGATTTCCACGGCCAGCCGGGCATTTAACTCCCCGGTGCGGGAATTTTTTCCGCCCGGTTTTTCTGCCGGGGCCTCATTTCCTCCCCTTTCGCCCGTGCCCCCGTTGATCGCGGTAACGGACTGCACTTTTGCTCCGGCCAGTTCCAGCGCGGCGATCAATTCGCCGGGAAAACCGTTGCCGCCGGTTTCGATAATTGCTACCCGGCAGCCCTCCAGGCGCCCCTTGACCAGGAAAGGGAGGATTTGCCCGGCGAAGTCCTTTTGCTGATTGCTTTTAATCTGTAAACAGTTAACCTGCGCCTGCATGGCTTCGTTCTCCCGGCGCAATTGCGCCAGTTGTTTTTCCAGCCGGTCGGCAATTTGTCCCCGGCTTTCCACCAGCGCATCTGCTTTCAGCATCGTTCCCCCGATCAGGATGCCTACCCCGAGAGCCAGAAAAACGGCGGCCAGGGAAACAAGGTGGTAACGCAGGTCAATGATCAAACAGCCTCGCCACCCGGATTCTCACCTAGATTCCGAAGATGAGTTTAAATTGCAAATAAATGAGGCGGAGCAACTCCCTGGTGACCGGGGAAACGAAAATCACTATCCCTGCCGGCAGCAGGGCAGCCAGAAAGAGCTGGGCGACGTGGCGCGTGCGCACCCGGTGCCGGTAAAGCTTGCTGACCCCTTTGGCGTCCACCAGGATCGAGCCGGTCTTCATCCGGACCAAAAAGGTGCTGCCCATTCCCCGGCGTCCTTTTTCCAAAAAATCTTCCACGCAGGAATGGGCGCCCACCAGAACGATCAGACCGGCGCCTTTTTCGTAGGCCAAAAGAATGGCAATATCCTCGCTGGTCCCCGGGACGGCGAAAATTTTGGCCGGCCGGCTCAGGCGCCGCACCCTTTCCAGGCCGGGGGCCCGCCCGTCGGGGTAGGCGTGCACGACGATCTCCGCCCCGCAGCAAAGCGCCGCGTCGCTGACGCTGTCCATATCGCCGATGATCAGAGCGGGCTGGTGGCCGGATTCCAGAAGCGCGTCGGCCCCGCCGTCGACCCCGATCAATACCGGCTTTACTTCCTTGATGTAAAATTTAATGGCGCTTAAATCCTCCCGGTAGTGCTCCCCCCGGACCACCACCAGCACGTGCCGCCCCTCAATTTCTGTCGTGACGGCGGGCAGCGGGTATTCGCCGGTCACCAGGCCGATTTCGCTGCCGGCGTGTTCCAGCGTATTCCGGATAAAATCGGCCAGCACGGCGTTCATCTTCCCCCGGGCGCGCGCCATTTTTTCTTTCAGGACGGTTTCCTCCAGGACCTGGCCGCAGCCGACCAGGATGCCCTCCCGGTATATTTTCCCGTCAATAATTTCAACGACCTGACCTTCCTTAATCTTTTCCAGTACTCTTTCACCGGCCTGATCAATCAAGACGATCCCTCTCTGCACCAGGGCCAGCGGCCCCGGATTCGGGTAATCGCCGGTGGTGAAACGGGCGGCATTGATGACAGCGCGGGGGCGGATTGAAAGGAGCGCGCGGGCGGCCAGGTTGTCCAGGTTGGGGTGGTTAATGACCGCAATATCGTTCGGGGTAAGCCTCTTCACCAGATTTTTCGTCCGTCCGTCCACCCTGGCCACGCCTCTGACGTACATGACTTATTTCACCCGGTAGTTGGTTTAGCGCTTGCAAAAAAATTATTAAGTATTTTTTGATTGATCGGGAAAAATAATACATGGACAATGAAATCTTTTTCCCCGGAACGAAAGAAAAAACCTGACCGGGAGTCAGGTTTTTTGCCTTCCAGGTATAGAATTAAGAAGGTAGTTCCATCTCACGTAACTTTAGAGGAATGGAAAAAGCTACTCTCCACGAAACGATATAAACAAAGCAGGCAAAGGCACAGAGGCACAAAGGGAAACGTACCGGGAATATTAACTTTGTGCCTTTGTGCCTGGGAACTTTGTGCCTGCTCTTTACTCAACTCACCTTTGCTTCGATGCGCAGTTTATCGGCGACCATGGCAATGAATTCCGAGTTCGTTGGTTTGCCCCTCTCCAGGTTGATTGTATACCC
>DAISHP010000393.1:0-2317 GCA_036822475.1 Bacillota bacterium | reverse complement strand
GGCCCTGGTGAACCGCCACCGGATTACGCCCCCCGCAGTGAATCTGGGACAGGCCAGATATCCAGAAGAAAAGGAAATAGAGGATATCTTAAGCAAGGCCGGAGCTCGGGTGGTCTGGGTCGAAGGGGCAGCGAAGGCCCGGGAGCTGGGCAGCCTGGCCGTGGCGGGAGTGGTGCTGCTCGGGGCCCTGTCGAATTATTTAGCCGAACCCGTCGAAATCTGGCAGGCCGTCATCGAGGAAATGGTCCCCCCGAAGTTCAAGGAGTTGAACGTAAAGGCTTTTCAGGCGGGGCGGGAAATGACGGCAAAAAGTAAATAATTAATCGGGAGGGGGAGCCTGCAAAATGAAAACGCTATCGAATTGGGGTCGTTGACCGTCAGAAGGTGGCTGGCGGCAAAGGATCTGACGCCAAGATATTTGATTACCTCTATTTGGGGAAAACCATCGGGCAGCTGCACACCTTTTACGCCGCCCCCTGGGCGGCCGCCCTCATGGGAGCTATGGAAGCAGCATCGAAATACAGGTGGTTTCCTATGGTTATACCCGCGCCTTCAAGGCTCATATGCGATGGCCGTGGTGCCGGCGGCAAGAATGGCGATAGAAAAAGTATCGGAATCATTCCCGCCTGCTGCACCCTTTGGAGGACGTCGCCGGTCCAGTCTGGTAAGCGCAGGAAAGGAAATTCGATCAGTTTTGCCCGGCATTATTCTCGGGAATGGGTAAGATAGGAATGATGTGTTTTTCCTTGCCTGGTTCCGGTTTTCCAGGCCTCCCGGGTTGTTTTTCGGGCGGGCCGGGAGGGCCGGAGGAGCCCTCCCGAGGCGGCCTCGTTCCCGGTTCAGTCCCTGGCTGCGTTTGCTCGCCGGGTCGGGTTTCTTTTCCCGGCTCGGCGGGGAGTGTCTGGTTTTCTTTTGTATGCAGATTACATACTTGAGTCGGGACACGGGTGCTGTAATCCTCGACGTATTCCGGCACCGAGTAGGGAAGTTTAATCATCACTTTCGTCACTCGTTCCGGACAATACTCGCCGGCCAGCAGGCCCGTCACAGCGCAGACTTCCACCAGCACGTGGGTGTTGTCTACCTCCGTGGGAACGGTGCCGGCGGCAAACAGGTCCGTGACCGTGTCTTCCGGCGGGGTGTTTGGTCCCGGCAAAAGACCCGATTTGCTGTCCACGGTGGCCGCGACGATGTTCGCGGGCCGGGGAAAATCGCGGGCCGGAACATTTTTCAAGGCTTCGCTCATCACCTGCCGCCAGATGAGGGCGGGGTACTTTCCCCCGAATTCTTGCGGCATGGGTTTGGGTTGATCGTAACCGATCCAGACGGCTCCGACAAGGTCGGGTGTATAACCGACGAACCAGATGTCTATGCCTTCGTCGGTCGTTCCCGTTTTTCCGGCCGCCGGCCGGTTTAAGCGGGCGTTGGTGCCGGTGCCCGTCCGGACGACGTCCTCCAGCATGCTGGTAATCAGGTAAGCGGTGGTAGGTTTCATGGCCTGGACCGGTTTTGGCTTGTGCTCTTCTAAAAGCCTGCCGTCAATGCTTTCCACCCTCAGGATGGCCGTCGGCGGCTGGTAAATGCCGCCGTTGGCGAAGGCCGCGTAGGCCGCCGCCATCTGCAGGGCGGTTACCCCGGTATGCAGGCCGCCTAAAGCCAGGCTGGGGCCGTGTTTGGCCGGATCGAGGGAAATGCCCAGGCGGCCGGCGAAATCGATGGCGCCGGCGATGCCCACGTGGTCCATCATGGTCCTCACGGCCACCACGTTAATCGATTTGATTAAGGCCAGGCGCATGGTGACCAGGCCGCGGTACCGGCCGTCGTAATTCCGGGGAGGCCAGGAACCGTATTTTACCGGAATATCGTCGATCACCGAAGCCGGTGCCATTCCTTTTAATTCGATGGCGGGGCCGTAAGCGACGATCGGCTTAAACGCCGAACCCGGCTGACGGGGACCGTCCGTCGCCCGGTTGAGCTGGAGCTGGCTGGTATGTTCCCGGCCCCCGACGATCGCCTTGATATAGCCTGTGCGGGGATCGAGGAACGCCGCCGCGCCTTCCGGCTGCAAAATACCCTTGGCGTCCCGGACGGAGGCCGGGAAGTTTTTAGGGTTGGCAAAGGCTTTTTCCGCCGCCTCCTGGGTATTTTTATCGAGCGTTGTATAAACCCGCAGGCCGCCTTTATAGACCATATCCTCGCCGTAGCGGGCGATCAGTTGCTCCGTTACGTAATCAACGAAATACGGATAACGGTATTGCGTCCCGGGATTTCCCTTTTTAAAATTTAAAGGTTCCTTTTTGGCCGCCTCGGCCTGTCC
>DAISHP010000392.1:0-2322 GCA_036822475.1 Bacillota bacterium | reverse complement strand
GGCCATGCCTTTTATCCCGTTCAGAATTTCGGCCAGCTCCCGGTGTCTTTCCCGGGGCATCTCCAGGCGGTAAAGGTTGTTATCCTGCCTGGTGTCCGGGTAATAGGGCGGGTCCAAATAAAATAAAGTGTCTTTCCGGTCATACCGCCGGATCAGGTCGGCGAAGTCCAGGCACTCAACCTGCACCTTCTGAAAAAGGCTGCCGAATTTCTCCAGCTTCTCCCGGCTGGAAAGCCACCTTTGCGGCCCGGACTTTTGCCACCCCGCGGCCAGGTGGTACTGCCACTGGCCCTTGTTTACGCCGTGGCCGCCATAGGACTGCTGGCGTAAAACAAAAGAGCGCCTGGCCCTCTCCACCGGGTCGTCGGTCGGAGGCGCTTCCAGGCAGGCCAGGTACTCGGTCCGGCTGTAGAGGGTCCAGAAAAGGGCATCCCGGAGTTTCTGCCGGAGTTCCGGGTCCCGGAGGACGCGGAAGAAGTTTACTATCTCTTCGTCTTTGTCGTTGAAAACGAAGAGGACTTTCTCCCTGGCCCGCTCGCACCGGCGCATGACCTCCAAAAGGACGCTGGCGCTGCCGCCAAAAACGTCGACGAAAACATTAAAGCTACCCGGCGGCGGCAGGTGATCGGCGATCCAGGGGGCAATCCTGGCCTTACCACCGGGGTACTGGAAGACCGCTTCGGGCATAGGGTATCGCTCCTTTCGCAAGGTTTTCTAAAATAAAAAAGCCGCCCGGCTTTTACGCCGAAATCGGCCCTTTAAAAAAACAAAAAGCCCGGTCAGGACTTTATCCCTAACCGGGCGGCCTCTATTGGCTCTTAATCCGTCATCGCTTCCAGTTTACACCGTTTTGCCGCCTTGCGCTTTAATTCCTTCGACGATCCACATCCGCATCAGCGTCTGGTAAGGGATTCCCTTTTCAGCCGCTATGCGCTTGGCGGCGGCAATCTGCTCCTGGCTCAACCTCAAAGTCACCCTTTTGAGATTGGCACGGGCTTTGATTTTTGCCTTTAATTCCGGGTCCAACTCCTCCTTCACCGGCTCAAGCTCTTCCCAGTAGTCGGACACGCTGTGCGTCTCCCAGAATTCGGCTTCTTCTTCCGCTGTTTTGAAGTCGGGAATTTTGGGCATTTCAGCTCCTCCTTTCGCGGCGGTAACGCCTTTTGTCCCTCTCGCTCATGTCAAAAGCAGTCACCACCCGGACCACGCCGCCGCCTCTCCGTTCGTAAACAACCGTCAAGTACCGGCCCGCTTCCGTCCGGCCTAAAGCAACGTACCTTCCGCTGCGGGAACGAAGAAATATAGCGGCATCGTCGGCGAATACTTCTTCCGCTTCCTCCGGCGCAACCTTGTGCCTGGAGATATGCCCCGCATTTCTACCGTTCCACTCAAAACGGGTAATCTTCAATCTTTTCCACCTGCCTAATATTTTAAAGAATTGTCATGCTTTTGTCAAGACAAAAAGCCGCCCGGCTTTTCTACCGGGCGGCCTTCTCCCCGAATCAAAACGTCTTGTGACACTCCTCCCAGTACCCGCACGCCGAAGGAGAACACATGAAGTTGTCCGGGTTAGGGTAGAACACTTCCGCCTGGATTGCTTTTACCACGCCCTTCGCCAGCTTCCAAAAGCGGATTAAGTCGGCCTCCGTCCTGTTTGCGCTCCGGGTGACTATCTTGACCGTTTTATTCCGCACCAGGAAGTCCAGCCGCACACCGTTGGGCATCTTCCCGTGCGCCCGGCGGTAGGCCAGGGCGTAGGCGGAAAGCTGGATGTCCTCGGCAGCCTTGTCCTCCGGGGGCGTTCGGGAGACCGTCTTGTGGTCGACGATGAGACCGTCGGCAGTCTCCAGGTCGATAAAGCCCAGGAGATAGGTGTTTTCCTTCTCCATAGGGATCTCCACCCGCCTCTCCACGGCGGCAGGCACAAGGTGCGGGGCCACCTCCTGATAATGCAGCCTCAAAAGGGCCGCCCCGTCATCTTTAGCCTTGCCTGGGTCTTCCTCTTTCCAGTCGGCCTCCGGGCGCTCGGCCTCAAAGGCCGCGTCGTAAATGTCCAGGATACGGTTGACGGGCGGGGCCTCCATTTTCTCCAGCTTTTCCCGGAAGCAGTACTCCAGGCCACAGTGGACGGCCCTGCCCAGGACGGTCGCCCCGGGCGGGGGCACCTTTAAGCCCAGGACGTAGCGGAAGTAGTACTGTGCCGGGCAGCGCAGGTACATTCTTATCTGCGTCACGCTCACGTGGTCAAGCTGCAGCATTTTACCTCCCCTATCTCAATATTTTTCATTGATGCTCTAAAAAGCTCGATCTATCTGCCATTTT
>DAISHP010000391.1:0-2330 GCA_036822475.1 Bacillota bacterium | reverse complement strand
TTTCCCCTTTGTGCCTTTGTGCCTGTTGCCTTTGTGCCTCTATTTTCTGAGGAGGGAGGGGATTACAAAATGAACCACGAGTTTCTGGAAGCCCTTTATGCCTTAGAAAAAGAGAGGGGTGTTTCCGTTGACATCCTGGTTGAGGCTATCGAGGCCGCCCTGCTTTCCGCCTATAAACGCAATTTCGGTACGGCCCAAAACGCGCGCGTGCATATAAACCGGGAAACAGGCGATTTCCAGGTCTTCAGCCAGCGGACCGTGGTGGAGGAAGTGGAGGATCCCCGGTTTCAGATTGCTTTGGCCGAAGCCCGGCAGAAAGATCCCAATTATCAAGTAGGGGACGTGCTCGAAACCGAAATCACCCCCCGGAATTTCGGGCGCATTGCCGCCCAGACGGCCAAACAGGTGGTTATGCAGCGCATCCGGGAGGCGGAGCGTAACCTGATTTACGAGAATTACGCCAACCGGGAAGGGGACATTGTGACCGGGGTCGTCCAGCGTACCGAGCAAAAGAACGTTTACCTGGAGCTGGGGAAGGCAGAAGCTGTTTTAACTCCGGGGGAACAGCTGCCCGGAGAGGTTTACCGCCCGGGAAGCCGGTTGAAGACCTATATCCTGGAGGTCAGGAAGACCACGAAAGGGCCGCAAATCCTCGTTTCCCGGACCCACCCCGGTCTTTTAAAGCGGCTTTTGGAACTGGAGGTGCCGGAGCTTTACGAGGGGATTGTAGAGTTAAAAGGAATCGCCCGGGAGGCCGGCTACCGCTCCAAAATCGCCGTTTATTCCCAGGACGAAAACGTCGATCCGGTGGGCGCCTGCGTGGGGCCGAAGGGTACGCGCATCCAGAATATTGTTCGGGAATTGAACGGCGAAAAGATTGACGTGATCAAGTGGAATCCTGATTATTCCAAGTATATTGCCGCCTCTTTAAGCCCGGCGAAGGTGACCGCCGTGGAAATCTGGGAGGAGGAAAAAATTGCGCGCGTAATTGTACCCGACTACCAGCTTTCGCTGGCTATCGGCAAAGACGGCCAGAACGCCCGCCTGGCGGCAAAGCTGACGGGCTGGAAAATCGACATTAAGAGTGAAACGCAGATCCAGGAAATTTACCGGCAGGAGTACGCCGAATATTATGCCGACGCGTAGGTGAGCTGCGATGGCCAGGGTGAAAAAAGTACCGTTGCGCATGTGCGTGGGGTGCCGGGAAATGAAGCCAAAAAAAGAACTGATCAGGATTGTCCGCACCCCGGAAGAAAAAATTGCCATCGACCCTACCGGAAAGCGCGCGGGGCGGGGCGCTTACGTGTGCCCCAACCGGGTTTGCGTGCAGAAAGCGATCAAGGTGCGGAGCATTGAAAAAGCTTTGCAGTGTTCTGTGGCAAAGGAGGTAATCGAGGAACTGATGAACGGGCTCGGCGAGGAGGCATGATTTTTGGAGGTGAATTCATGGTCAAAAAACGGGTACACGAACTGGCAAAAGAACTCAAGATAGAAAGCAAAGAAGTTATGCAAAGGCTTGCTTCCCTGGGTGTTCCGGTAAAATCGGCGTTAAGCGCGGTAGACGAAGCAGTCGTTAAACGCCTGGTGGTGGAAATAAACGCGGAAAGAAAACGGAAAAAGGCGAAAGCAAAAGAGCCGGTGGCTCCGGCTTCCACCCCGGCGAAGGCAAAACCGGCGGCGGGAGTTTCCGGGCAGGCTGCTTCCGTTCAACCGGGAAAGGCTCCGGAAAAATCCGTCCCAAAGGCGGCGGGGGAACAGCCCGGGCAGAAAAAAGCCGAAAAGGCACCGGCTGCGGAAATCAGCCGGCCCAAAGAACATGGACCGGATAAAGGGTGCGATCCCGGCCCGGGACTGGTCGACCGGGTTCCGTCCCGGCCCCCGGACCGGCGCTTCCTGGAGCGTCCCTTTGCCAGGGGAGATTTCTTCCCCGGTGCGCTGGCCAGGGCGGCCGACGGCTCCTCGGGGATCTCCCCGATCGTTTCGGCCGGGTCAGCTGAGGCCCGGCCGGCTGAACCGGGGCCGGCTGAACAAAAGAAAGTTGAACTGGCCGAGCCAAAAACGGCCGGACCCAGGCCCCCCGAAGCAAGGCCCGAACCCAGGACGGAAGCAAGGTCCGAACCCAGGCCGGAATCCGGGCGGGATGGTTTTTCCGCGGCAAAAGCGGCCCCCGGCGCAAAACCGGCCGGAAAACCGGGCGAGGTGCGGCCGAAGGCGGAGGCGCCCCCCAGGAAACCGATGGCCAGGCCGCCGGCGAACAGGGGGCAGATTAGCCGCGGGCCGGTCCCCGGCAAAAAGGGTTTGCCGGAAAAAGAGAAGCTGAAAGTACCGAA
>DAISHP010000390.1:0-2350 GCA_036822475.1 Bacillota bacterium | reverse complement strand
GGCACAAAGTAAAATATTCCCGACTTTATTTCTTTGTGCCTCTGTGCCTTTATACTCCACCTTGAAAACAAACATTTTTCAATCTCTGCTGGTGCTGCTTAAGCAGCATGGATGTCTAATCTATCTTTTCACCAATTGGCCTGGAAATATCCATGAAATATTCCTGGTCTGTGCATTCTTGCCCAAAAAAGCAGCAGCCGGATATTCACGCCGTGGGCTGGTAATACACTATGTTGTTCACCGGGGAATTTGTGCCTGTCTTTTTCGTTCCTTATTTACCCGGGCTGCTTACCGGCCCGTGCCCTACAGACCCACGATGAACTGCGCGCAATATTTGATTAAATAAGCAGCAGGCAAAAAGAGAATCTGGGCCAACAGGGTGCCGAAAATTCTCGTCAAACAGAGGTAATAAACCATTTGTTTCACGTCTTGCTGGTCTCTTTCCCCCCGCAGGGCCTGGTCCGTGATGGTGGCTGCGGTAGGGTCTACCACCACCGCACAAAGAATGGTGGCCATTCCGTTCACCACGCCGGAAAGCAGGCTGGCCGTGGACCGGTAATCCGGGATTAAAGTCCCGGCGTAGAGGGCGGAAAGCACCCCCGTAGTCCAGATGCCGATAATGAGCACATTGGCCGCCAGAAAGGTAAGCGGGATATTCCGCTGATCGAACAACCGGCGCCGGGCCGGCCATAATTTTTTCTTCGCGATGAAGAGAAAAATCCACCGGGGGGACAGGAGCATCAAGATTAACCTCGGGATAGAACCGGCTTCTTCGAAAAGAAAAATTATCCTGGTAAAAACGTAGATGAAGACAGGCGTAAAAAGGACGCCGGCAACCGTCCCCGCCGTAGCGGAGAAAATGACCAGACGGATCTGGTAGTTTAGCTGCAGGAGCAGTTCCTGGTGATGGAAACTTTCCTTTAAGCCGGTGTTGATTACCTGCTCGACTACGGAAGAAAGCAAGGGCGCCTGGATCAGATTGGCTGTGCTGGCCAGCAGCGAAATGATTTGAAAAAGAGAAAAGGCCGTGGCCAGCCTCTTCGTGGAAACCCCCGAAAAGCGCACGGCGTAAACCAGCGTATCGGTCATGTGGATAATTGCCGTAAGAATGGCGACTACCAGCACCCGGTCAATTTTTTACCACCTGCCCGGAACGGTCGTCAGTCGTCAGTCGTCAGTCGTCGGATGGCGGACGACGGATAGAAATTTTTTCCTACGGCAATTTATATGCGGGGGAAAAGGATGGTAAAACAAGAATTTAGTTCCTACAGGCCGAGCAGGTGGTAGGTTTCTTCGTCGACGTGGGTTCCTTCCGCCAGGCCGTACTTTTTTCGAAAGGCTTGAACGGCTTCGGCCGTGGCGGGGCCGAAGATGCTGTCCGGCTCCCCCCGGTAAAAGCCCAGGCGCTTTAACTTATACTGCACTTCCCGCACCGCGGGGCTGCAGTCTCCCGTCTGCAGGAGCGGATATTCCTCACCGAAGCGCCCGAAGGGGTTACCCACAATAATTACCCGGGTGCCCGGGGAAACCAGCGGGTAAAATTCCTGGATGTGGGCGTTATGCAGGCGCACGCAGCCGCCGCTGGCGTATGTACCGATGGACCACGGGTTGTCCGTCCCGTGCACGCCGAAATTGCCGCAGGGAACGTTTAAGCCCAGCCAGTGCGTGCCTGTGCCGGGAGCGGGCTCATCCGATTTATCGGTGACTTTCCAGGTTCCCACGGGCGTTTCGGAGCCGGGCCGGCCCACCGCCACCGGGTATTTCCGGACCGGTTCGCCGTTGGAGAGCAGGGTAAGGGTAAGCTTAAAGGTGTCCACCAGTAAGATAACGTCGTAATCCTCGCCGGGGAGGGGCAGCGTATCCACGCGCCGGACCATTTCCCGGCTGATTACCGCCCAGGCAACCGGGGTGATGATCCCCGTCGGGGGCAGGCAGTGGTCCTTTTGAAAGGATTTCACTGCTTTTATCGTCTCCGGTCCGTAAAAACCATCCGGAACCCCCGCATAATACCCCAGACCGGCCAGGCAGCGCTGAAGGTTAAAGACGTCATCCCCTTTTTGAAAGGGCTGGGTTAAAACAACCGGTTCGCTGCCGGTGCCGCCGCACCGGTGTTTGGCAGGGGCGGCGGCTGCCGCCCCGCCGGACCAGCAAACAAGTGCGCTCAGGACGGCAGGCAGCAGCATCCGGCGCAAACCGCTTAATTTTTTTAGCCATTTCAACCATCCCCATTGTCTCCACTGTTTCGACCAGTCCGGCCGGTTCAAGGGCAACACCCCGCCTGCGAAAAGATTAAGGAAAGAGGCACAAAGGCAACAGGCACAAAGGCACAAGCAAAAAGACACAAAGACAC
>DAISHP010000389.1:0-2358 GCA_036822475.1 Bacillota bacterium | reverse complement strand
TTCTTCCCACGAGCAGAAAGCCAAAGGAGAACTGGACAGGCAAGTTGAGTCGGTCAGGAAGAAATTCGACCACCGCCTCTTCGACGATATTCTGGTGGTCACCGACGTTTCCTCCGGCTTAAATGACAGAAGAAAGGGTCTGCTAAAACTGATGCAGTTAGCCCGCAAAGGCAAAATAACCGACCTGGCCGTAAGCTACAAAGACAGGCTGACCCGTTTCGGTTTCAACTACCTGAAAACCTGTTTTGAAAGCTATGGCGTGAAAATCCACGTCATAAATGGTGAAGGAGACAAGAAAACGGTTTACGAAGAACTGGTGGAAGACCTCCTCAGTATCGTCACCAGTTTTTCCGGAAAGCTCTACGGCATCAGGAGTAAGAAAAAAGAAGAAGTGACCTCAAAAATAAGGGAGGTGATTGAAAATGCAGGCCACCTACCGGGCTAGAATAGATGAAAGAGTACACTACCCTTATTTCGACGCCATGGTCGAATACTTCGGCCGTCTGGAAAGGAAACTCTTCGTTGGCCATTACGTCCGCGGAGCACCGGTAACCGAGCTTAAAAAAAGGTATATAAAAGAGTACAGGATAACTGCCCGGCAGTTCAATTCACTTAATAACAGCCTTTCCGGGAAAATCGAATCGATAAGAGAGATCCAGGAATACCAGGAACGCGACCTCCTGGGCCGCATTGCTTCGACGGAGAAGGCGATTAAGGAAAAAGAAGAAAAACGGGATAAAATTATAAAGTCACTCAAGAAACTCCAGCCCCGCACGGAGAAGTGGCAGGAGAAAATCGACCGGTTAAAGGGAATCAAGTTTATCATTCACCAGAAAAAGAGGAGGCTGCGGAACCTCCGGCAGAGACTGGAGAACCTGAGCAAAGACATGGCACGGGGCATCGTCCGGATCTGTTTTGGCACCCGCAAGCTCTTCAAGGCCCAGCACAATTTGGCGGCGAACGGTTTTAAGGACCACGCAGAGTGGGTCACTGCCTGGAGAAAAGCGCGTTCTTCCAGCTTTTTTATTCTTGGCTCAAAGGACGAGACCTGCGGCAACCAGACCTGCACGTACTTTCGGGACAACACCCTGAGGATACGGGTAGCCGGTAAGTTCACCAAAGAATTCGGCAGATACATCGAGTTGACCGGCATCGTTTTTCCCTACGGCCAGGAACACCTGGACAGGGCCAGGACAGTTAGAAGAATTGTCAAGGGCAGGAAGGAATGCACAGCGGCTATATCCTACCGTTTTCTCCGCAGGGGTGATAGCTGGTACGTACATGCGACGACGGAGGTGGAAGCTTCGCCGCTGCGGACCAGCAGATGGAATGGCGCCGTGGGTATTGACTTAAACGACGACTTCCTCCGGGTGAGCGACATTGACCGCTTCGGCAATCCTTTAAACGAATTCGAAATCCCGGTTCCGATGCGTGACAGGAGTAAAAACCAGGTAAAAGCTGCTCTGGGCGAAGCAGTCAAAAAAGCAGTTCTGTACGCGAAGGAAAGAGGGAAACCCATAGCAATCGAGAACCTGGACTTCGCCAAAAAGAAACAGGCCCTGCGGGAGTCAGGTACAAAACATGCCAGGATGCTCTCCGGCTTGACTTACAGGCAATTCCGTATGATGGTGGAATCCTGTATCCTCCGGGAAGGGGTGGAACTCCTGAAGCCTGATGGGAAAAACGTTGATCCCTTCGCCACATCAGTCATCGGGCAGCTCAAGTTCATGGTCCGTTACGGCTTGTCCTCCCACGGTTCAGCGGCCTGCGTCATTGCCCGGCGCGGCCTGGGATTTAAGCTGGAAAAAGCGACAAAAAGCTCCGTGTTGAAACTACCCGAAAGGAAGAGGACTTCCAGGCGCAATTACTGGTTGAGAGTATCCAACAGGCTTAAAAAGACTCATTTCAGCGACAGGGTAGCGCTTCTTTACGCAGACAGGTTTTAGATTCTGCGCCGGTCTGGCAGGTGGAGGGCAGCGGCAACGCTTCCCGGGGACCTGCAAGGATGCCCGGGACCACGTACTACTCCCTGATGAAGTCCGGCCCACCGGCGCAAGACTGTGAGCGGCCCTAACAGGGCAGGAGGGGCGGGGAGGAATCCATGGACATCGGACCCCCCTATCCTTATCAGGCACCGGCTGAGGGTGGCACCCCTGGCGTCGCCTGATGACGTACGGCCCTGACTGTGATTGGAGCGATGAAACCTGTGCCGGTGCGAACTGGTACAGCGCGGATGTTCCGGCTCTGCCATCCGGGGTGGAAGTCCCCGGCGCAAACCGCAGGGAGCGCCGTTCGCCCTGCGTCGGTCAAAAGCAGCCTGGTTGCAGCAAAATTTTGGCCGGAGTATGAGTTTATCAT
>DAISHP010000388.1:0-2365 GCA_036822475.1 Bacillota bacterium | reverse complement strand
AAGCTGTATTTTCACGGCTACCAGGATACGCGCAAGGGGTTTTGGTACTCGTTGCTTTACGCTCTCCTCGAAGGGGTTAGTTCAGCCATGCAGATTGAGAGGGAAGACCTGGATGGATGCCTTTACCCTATGCCCGGCAATCCTCTGGGGAGTCCTGCCCTGATCCTCTTTGACGATGTTCCGGGCGGGGCCGGCCACGTTCGCCGGCTGGTTAGAGAGGAATCTTTCAAGGAAGTGCTGCGGGCTTCGCTGAACCGTCTCCAGCGTTGTGAGTGCGGTGGAGTTGAAAGAAACGCAAGTTGTTATGGCTGTCTCCGCCACTACCGCAACCAGTTTTGCCACGATGAGCTTAACCGTGGGATGGTAATTGAATTTTTGGCAAAGGTTTTCCCTTTATAGAGGTGTGGACGATATGCTCTTGGTCAGCGGCACCAACGTTTTTCCCGGTCAAATCGAGCACGTTTTACTGAAACACGCGGAGTTAAGCGAAAACTGGCTGCTGGTGGTGGGCGAGCGCAAAGGTTTGCACACTCTGGAAGTTCAGGTGGAGCCCGTCCCCGGCGCGGAACCGGGCGAAGAGTTTGTTAACCAGTTGGAAAAGGAACTGCACAGCTACCTGGAAATCACCTGCAAGGTGGTCCTGGTGCCCTGCGGCAGCCTGCAGCGCTTCGAGGGAAAGGCCGTGCGCGTGCTGGACAAACGGGGAAAAGGTAAAAATTAAGTCTCAAAGTAAATACAGTGGAGTAGGCGGGGAAAAACGCCCTGCCCCGGCGGTTTTACTGAATACTTGCCTTTGCGGTTACCTATTTAGTGAAATCTTCTAAAAAGCAGGTGAACGAGATGAAAAAAATCATGTCCGGCAACGAAGCCATCGCCTATGGCGCCTACCTGGCGGGGATCAAAGTGGGCGCCGGCTACCCCGGCACTCCGAGCACGGAAATCCTGGAAAACTTTGCCCGGTACCCGGGGGTTTACGCGGAGTGGTCGGTCAACGAAAAAGTGGCTTTAGATGTAGGCGTGGGGGCCGCCTACGCCGGCGCCCGTGCCCTGGTGACCATGAAGCACGTGGGTTTGAACGTGGCTGCGGACTCCCTCTTTTACGTTGCCTACACCGGGATGAAGGGGAGCCTGGTGATCGTCAACGCCGACGACCCCAGCCTGCACAGCTCCCAAAACGAGCAGGACAACCGCCACTACGCCCGGTTCGCCAAAGTGCCTATGCTCGAGCCCGCCGACGCCGAAGAAGCCAAGCGTTACGTCAAGTATGCCGTGGAGATCTGCGAAACCTTCGACACGCCGGTGATCATCCGGACCACCACCCGGCTGGCGCATTCGAAGACGGTGGTGCAGGAAGAAGAACCAGCGTCCCCGCCGGTCTGTGCCGAACCAGTTGCTTACGAGCGTAACCCGGCCAAGTACGTGATGGTTCCGGCCAACGCCCGGGCGCGCCACCCGGTGGTGGAGGAAAGGCTTTCCAAACTGGCCGCCTTTGCCGAAACGGCACCCTTTAACTACCTTGAAGAAGGCGACCCCGGGCTGGGGATCATCACCTCCGGCGTTGTTTACCAGTACGCCAGGGAAGTTTTCCCCACCGCCACCTTTTTAAAACTGGGGATGGTTTACCCCCTCCCGGCGGGCTTAATCCGCGAACTGGCCGGACGGGTCAAGCAGGTCGTAGTGATCGAGGAACTGGATCCCTTTCTTGAAGAGCAGGTCAGGCTTATAGGCATTCCCGCTCGGGGGAAAGACATCTTCCCGCACCTCTACGAGTTCAGCCCCGGCCGGATCCGCCAGTGCGCCGCCGAAGCCGGACTCATTTCTCCGGAAGAAAAGAAAACCGTGTCTATCCCGGCCCTGCCGGCCCGTCCCCCCATGCTCTGCCCGGGCTGCGGGCACCGGGGCGTATTCTACGCCCTGCAGCGCCTGCGCACCGCCACCTTTGGCGACATCGGCTGCTACACCCTGGGCGCCGCCCCGCCGCTTTCCGCGCTCCACACCTGCGGCTGCATGGGCGCGAGCATCGGGGTGGTGCACGGCGTGGATAAAGTCAGGGTGAAGGACCGCACCGTGGCCGTCATTGGCGACTCCACCTTCTTCCACAGCGGCGTGGCGCCCTTAATCAACGTTTTCTACAACCGGGGCACGAGCACCGTGATCGTTTTAGACAACCGGGTCACGGCCATGACCGGGCACCAGCCCCATCCCGGCAGCGGCAAAACTTTAATGGGTGAAGAAGCGCCGCTGATCAGCGTGGAAGAAGTGGCCCGGGGAATCGGTTTTAAAAAAGTAGACGTGGTCAATCCGTACGACTTCAAAAACGTGGTGGAAACCATCAAAGAACACGTTAAATCTCGGGAACCTTCGG
>DAISHP010000387.1:0-2376 GCA_036822475.1 Bacillota bacterium | reverse complement strand
GGGGGCAGGAGGGTAAAAGATGACGCGCTTTCCCATTGGTTTAATTATTCTGGTAGTTATCTCCATCCTGATCTTTTTTGGGGTGGCCCACCGCGTCCTGGACCGGATGCGTTTAACCGACCGCGCCGCGCTTTTAATCATCGCGGCGATGATTATCGGCAGCTTCATCGACATCCCGGTGCCCGGCGGGCGTTACCCGGTCAGCATCAACGTAGGGGGAGCGATTGTTCCAGCCGGTCTGGCCGTTTATCTGCTGATGAAGGCCGGCACCCGCCGGGAACGGGTCCGGGCGCTGGGGGCAACCGTAGTCACGGCCCTGGCCATTGTGGTGGTCGGCTCGCTGGTGAAAACGGGGGACCCGCGCAGCCGGTTTGCATTTCTGGATGCGCTCTGGCTTTATCCCCTGGTTGCTGGCAGCGTGGCCTACCTGGCCGGGCGCTCCCGCCGCTCGGCTTTTATCGCCGCTACCCTGGGGCTGCTTTTGATTGACGTTGGTTACTATTTCTGGCTGCTGTTTCAGGGCGCTCCCGCCGGCCGCGTGCTCATCGGGGGCGCCGGCGTCTTTGACGCCATCGTCGTGGCGGGAGTTTTTGCCGTTTTCATCGGGGAGATCGTCGGCGAGGTGCGCGAGCGCCTGCAGGGTGGACCGGCGCGCCGGGGAAGGCCGGAAGAACTGCTGGAAGGCCTGCGCAAACCGCTGCTTGCGGAGGACCGGGAAACAATGCTGGCCGGGGACCGGGAAACAACCGGAAGACAGGGAGGTACTCGGGATGAGGAAGGCGAAAAGTAGAATTTTCATCGGGCTGGGGCTGCTGGCCGGCGGGCTGTCCCTTCTGATTTACTGGGGTGTAACGAGGGGATCCCTGCCTGCCGCCGCCCTGCCCGGCGCCTGGCGCAATATTGAGGATGAGCTGGCGGTGGGCAAGGCCTGCACAATCAAAGATGAACAGGGCGGCCTGGTGACCATGCTTTCCCGGCGGGTGCGCCCGGGGGACGAGGTGATTACTGCCGAAGGAAAACACTACCGCGTCCGGAAGGTGACCGGCGACGAGGCAGTGGCCCGGCTGCTGGGGATGGACCGGGATTTGCTGGCCTACCAGGAACTTTTTTCGCAAATGGAAATGCCGGCGGCCAAAATGGCCTGGAGCACCCGCCCGGTGGCCATTTACCACACGCACAGCGATGAATCCTACCTGCCTTCGGACGGCAGGGAGTCCATTCCTTTTCGGGGCGGGATCTTTCAGGTCGGCGATTCATATTCGAGTCAGCTTTCGCGTGACGGGGCGAGGGTTCTGCACGATAAAACCCCTCACGATCCTCACGACGACAACGCCTACTACCGGTCGCGCCGGACGGCGGCCCAACTGCTGAAAAAGAACCCTATCGCCATTTTTGACGTACACCGCGACGGGATTGATGATCCTGAGTTCTACAGGCGCACCATTTCCAACCAGAGCGTTGCCCAAATGCGTTTCGTGATCGGCAGGGAAAACCCCCGCATGTCGGCGAACCTGGACTTTGCCCGGCGGCTGATGGCCTACGCCAATAAAATGCACTGGCCAATTGCCAAAGAGATATTTATCGGCCAGGGCAACTACAACCAGGACCTGCTGCCCACTGCCATCTTAATTGAGGCGGGCACCTACACCAATCGAAAAGACGAGGCGATGCGCGGCATTGCCCAGCTGGCCGACGCCGTTCCGGCGGTGCTGGGGATTACCGGACCCTCCAGCCGGCCGGGGGCGCCCGAATTCGAAAAGCCCGTGACCGATCCTACGGCCCGGCAAAGCGGCGGCTGGACGGCACTGGCCTGGATAATCATCATCACGATCGTCGGCGGAGGTGCATTTCTGGTGATCAGTTCAGGAGGCTGGAACAAAGCGAAGGACCGCCTGCGGTACTTCTTCGGGCGGGAATTTGCCGGTTTCCTGGGGCCGCGGCTGAAGAAGATCACCTGGAAAAAAGATCCGGAAGAGAAATAGCGGCAGAAACCAGAAGGAAAGAATGCGCACCGGTGCGGTCTAAAGGGGGGAGCCGAGGTGATCATCCGGGATGAACGAATATTTACCCACGATTATTGCCGGGACGCTGACGGGCACCGTAGCCCGGCTGGTGATGCTGCACGTCGACTACCGTCAGTATCCCGGCTACCCACACGGCTACGTCACGCATCTTTCCCTGGGCTTTATCGCGGCGGCGCTGGGCGCGGTGGCCGTGCCCGCCATTTTGAAGCCGGATTACACCGCCGTTACCTTTCTGGCCCTGGCCGCCACCCAGTTCCGGGAAGTCCGGAGCATCGAGCGCAAAACCTTAGAACACCTCGATGAAAAAGAACTGGTGAAGAGGGGGAGCGATTACATCGAGGGGATCGCCAGG
>DAISHP010000386.1:0-2378 GCA_036822475.1 Bacillota bacterium | reverse complement strand
AATTTCCTACCTTAACGACGGAATCTTCCTGCTTAAATATTCGGCTGGCCAGTTTAAAAGGTTGAAGGATCGGGACAACTTTTTCCACCCCGTCCATGGCTTCCAAACCAAGGTCGCCGGCCCGCGTCCGGTCCCCGATGGCGCCGATGATGGTCCTTTCTACCCCCCGGGAAAGATGAATCTGGAAGCCGGCCTTTTCCAGCCGCCGGATCACGGCGTTAATCTGCTTTTCGTCAGCGTGGTGATCCATTACAACCACCATCAGTCCTGTGCCCCTTTCGGTGAGTATTTTACGTTTTAAAAAAACAGAAAAGCACTCACAGGGGAGTGCTCTCGGTGTGGAAAAGCACCGTTAACCGCCTCCTCTGCCGTTCTACCATGCTTCGCCGGCCCTCTCGCCGGCATCTTCCTCACCGGCTCTTCCTTCCGGTGATTCTGCCGGTTATTCTCCGCCGGCTTTTCCCTGGCTGATGCCGGTAAAACCAACCATCCTGCATTTTTATATGTTAACATAATCCAAACCCGGGGGCAACCCCCTGTTTTCCCTCGTTTTGATAACTATCCGGAACTATTTTAAAGCAGATTTTATTTCGCGCACAAATTTGCTCACGGCGTCCACCGCCGAGGAACCCTGTTTGGCGATGATCTGGACAATTGCGCTGCCCACCACCACGGCGTCGCAAAAAGGGGCGGTTTGCGCGGCCTGGGGCGGCCCGGCGATGCCGAAACCAACGGCTATCGGCAAGCTGGTATATTTCCGGACCCGGCCGATGAACTGCCCCAGATCGGTGTCGATGCGCTCCCGCGCCCCGGTCACCCCCGTAACGGAAACGCAGTAAACAAATCCGCGGGCGCCGGCGGCGATTTTCTGCAAGCGGCTTTCCGTGGTAGTCGGCGCCGCCAGGGGGATCAAGGCCAGCCCGCAAGAGTCCATTATTTCCAGCAGCGGTCCGGCCTCTTCACAAGGAAGATCAGGAACAATCAGGCCGTCCACGCCGGCCCCGGCCGCATCGCAGGCGAACTTTTCCAGGCCGTACTGTAAAACCGGGTTGTAATAGGTCATGAAAATCAGAGGCACGCTGGTCCGGGAGCGGATTTGGGCCGCCGTCCGGATAATCGCGGCCACGCGCACCCCCTTTTTTAAAGCCCGGAAGGAAGCCTTTTGAATGGCGGGGCCATCAGCCACGGGGTCGGAAAAAGGGATGCCCAGCTCAAGGAAGTCCGCCCCCGCCCTTTCCATTGCTTCGGCCAGGCGGGCAGTCGTGTCCAGATCGGGGTCGCCGGCCGTCAGGTAAGTGATCAGTCCCTTTTCGTTCCGGGCGGCCAGTTCGGCAAATTTGGCGGCAATCCGGTGAAGAGAAGCCATTTATTCAACCTCCATAACTTTGCTTACCGTTTCCACATCCTTATCCCCCCGGCCGGAAAGATTCACCACGATGATCTTCCCGGCATCCAGGCGGGGCGCCATTTTGACTGCCTGCGCAAGGGCGTGGGCGCTTTCCAGGGCGGGCAGGATTCCTTCCGTCCGGGCCAGCAGCCGGAAGGCCGCCAGGGCTTCCGCATCGGTCACGGCCGTATAGACCACCCGGCCGCTTTCTTTTAAGAAGCTGTGTTCAGGCCCCACTCCGGGGTAGTCCAGACCGGCGGAAATGGAATGGGCCAGTTTGATCTGGCCGTCCTCATCCTGCAAAACGTAGCTGAGCGAACCGTGCAGCACGCCCGGCCGCCCGCAATTTAAAGTCGCCGCGTGCCGGCCGGAGGTCAGCCCCTGCCCGGCCGCTTCCACCCCGATTAGCTGCGTCTCTTCGTCTTCCAGAAAAGGGTAAAAGATTCCCAGGGAATTGCTCCCCCCGCCTACGCAGGCCAGGACGTAATCGGGCAAGCGGCCGGCGCAGGCCAGGATCTGTTCCCTGGTTTCCTCGCCGATAATTTTTTGAAAATCCCGCACCATCATGGGGTAGGGATGCGGGCCGGCCACCGAACCGATCAGATAATAAGTGGTCTTGACGTTGGTCACCCAGTCACGCAGGGCTTCGTTCATGGCGTCTTTCAACGTCCGGCTGCCGGTCGTCACGGGGCGCACCTCCGCGCCCAGCAGCCGCATCCGGAAAACGTTCAAGGCCTGCCGTGCCATATCTTCTTCCCCCATGTAAACTACGCACGCCATTCCGAAAAGGGCGGCTGCCGTAGCGGTGGCCACCCCGTGCTGCCCCGCCCCCGTTTCGGCGATAATTCGCCGCTTCCCCATCCGGCGGGCCAGTAAAATTTGCCCGAGGGTGTTATTGATTTTATGGGCCCCAGTATGGTTGAGGTCTTCCCGCTTCAGATAGATCCCGGCACCCCCGAGGGCTTTGGTCAGCCGCCCGGCAAAATATAAA
>DAISHP010000385.1:0-2379 GCA_036822475.1 Bacillota bacterium | reverse complement strand
AGTCCAGCCCGCGGGGGTTGTCAGCACCGCTCCAGAGCTTCCCGGAAGACCTCTTTTAAAATGCCTGCCGCCTGGTCCACCTCTTCCGTTCCGATGATCAGGGGCGGCAGGAAGCGCAGGATACGGCCGTCCACGCAGTTAATCAAAAGCCCCCGCTCCCGGCAACGGGAAACGATAGGGGCGCCTTCAATGGTTAGTTCCAGCCCCAGCAGCAGGCCCAGGCCCCGAACCTCCCGGATAAAAGAGAACCGGCCGGCCAGTTCCACGAGGCGCTCTTTGAAATAGGCGCCCATCCGGGCGGCGTTTTCAATCACACCGTGGCTGAGCATATACTCCAGCGTGGCCAGAGCGGCCGTGCAGGCCAGGGGGTTGCCGCCGAAAGTGGAGGCGTGGTCGCCGGGCGAAAAGGCGTCCGCCACCTTTTCTTTGGCCACCATGGCCCCGATGGGGAAGCCGTTGCCCAGCGCTTTGGCCAGGGTGAGGATGTCTGGCTTCACGCCGTAGTGTTCGTAGGCGAAGAGCCGGCCGGTCCGGCCCAGGCCGCACTGGACTTCGTCGAAAATGAGCAAGAGGCCGTGGCGCCGGCACAAATCCGCAACGCCTTTTAAATAATCTTTTTGGGCCGGGTGAATGCCGCCTTCCCCCTGCACGGGCTCCAGCAGCACTGCGCAGGTATGCGGTCCGGCGGCCGCCTCCAGAGCGCTCAAGTCGTTGAAGGGGACGTATTTAAACCCGGGGGGCAAAGGTTCAAAACCCTTTTGATATTTAGGCTGGCCGGTGGCGGTGATGGTGGCCAGGGTGCGCCCGTGGAAGGACTTGAAAGCCGTGATAATTTCGTATTTATCTGGCCCGCCGTGGAGTTTGGCGTATTTGCGGGCCAGCTTGATGGCTGCCTCGTTGGCTTCCGCCCCGCTGTTGCAAAAAAACACCCGGTCGCCGCAGGAATTCTCCACCAGCAGTTGCGCCAGCCGGGCCTGCGGTTCGATGTAGTAGAGGTTGGAAACGTGCATCAGGCGGCGAGCCTGCTCCGCGACGGCTTCCGCCACGGCGGGGTGGCAGTGCCCCAGCGCGCAGACGGCGATCCCGGCTACGAAGTCCAGGTATTCCTTGCCGTCCGCGTCCCAGAGCCGGGTGCCGGCGCCTTTCACCGGGGTCAGGGGGATACGGCCGTAGGTATTCATCACATATCGATCAGATAATTCCAGGATATGTTTACCAGTCAATCAAAAAGCCTCCTTCAAAGAAAGGAATATGGGAATTGGACCTTTATGTCTTTCCAAGGTTTACATAAAGCCCCTTGCCCTGAAAAGATCAGGTACAAAAATTGTCAGGCACAAAAGGACAAAGTAAATATTTCCTGCGCTTTATACTTATCCCTCTGTGCCTCTGTGCCTTAGTACAGCTCCATATGATTAAGTATCCATTTTAATCGCAGCCCCATCTATATAATAGAGAACGTATGCTAGTATGGGGGTCCGGTAGATATTTGGATACTCATTTCTGTGGCGATGTACTTAGTGCCTTGGGGTGAGCCTGCTGTGAAAAATCGTTAATTTTCATCCTTTTGCTGGTGCTGCGATAGCAGCATGAGTGTCTACCCTACTGAACTACCATCGTACCGATTCCTCTGTCCGTAAATACTTCCAGCAGGATTGAATGGGGGACGCGGCCGTCCAGGATGTGCGTGGTTTTGACCCCGCCGGAAAGGGCGGCCAGACAGCACTCCACCTTGGGAATCATCCCGCCTTCAATAATCCCCCCGGCAATCAACCCGGGGACATCAGTCGCCCTGACCACTGAAATCAGGGAATTCTTGTCCTGCCGGTTTCTTAAAATGCCCTCCACGTCGGTCAAGATGACCAGCTTTTCGGCGCCCAGCGCCACGGCCAGCTCGCCGGCGGCGTGGTCGGCGTTGATGTTGTAGCTTTCCCCTTGCGGGTCAGCCGCCACCGGAGCGATGACCGGGATGTAGCTTTCCTTGAGCAGGGTATCGACAATTTCCGGGTTGACCTGTTCAATTTCGCCCACGAATCCGATGTCCACGGTGCTGAAGGTTCCATCCGGCTGCCTGAGCTGCCCGGTTTTGCGCCTGGCCATAAACAGTCCGGCGTCTTTTCCGCATAGGCCGACGGCTTTACCCCCGATGCCGTTTAGGAAAGCCACCAGTTCTTTGTTAATTTTGCCGGCCAGAGTCATTTCGACCACTTCCATCGTCTCCCGGTCGGTAACGCGCAGGCCATTGACGAAGTGCGATTCGATGTTGAGCCTTTTCAGCAGGCCGGTGATTTCGGGTCCGCCTCCGTGGACGAGGACCGGGTGGATGCCGACGTATTTCATCAGCACCACGTCGGTGAGGACCGCCTTTTTCAAGTCAGGGTC
>DAISHP010000384.1:0-2390 GCA_036822475.1 Bacillota bacterium | reverse complement strand
GTGGTCATCGAAGACGCCGCCCACGCCCTGGGCGCGGCGTACAAAGGGCGCCCCATCGGGGGCTTAAGCGACCTGACCATTTTTAGTTTTCACCCGGTCAAACACATCACCACCGGCGAGGGCGGCATGGTCACCACCAACGACGAGGAGCTCTACCAGTGGCTTTTGCTCTTCCGCAACCACGGGATCGTGCGGGAGCGCGAACTGCTGGTGGAGGACCAGGGGCCCTGGTACTACGAAGTGCAAGACCTGGGGTACAATTACCGCTTAACGGACATCCAGGCTGCCCTGGGCTTGAGCCAGTTGAAAAAGCTCGACCGCTTTCTGGCGCGCCGCCGGCGGATTGCCGCCCTTTACAACGAGGCCTTCGCCGCCCTCCCCGAGGTGGAGGTCCCCTACCAGGCCCCCTACGCTGATTCTGCCTGGCACCTTTACGTCCTCGCTCTGCGCCTGGAAAGGCTCCGCAAAAGCCGCCGGGAAATTTTTGAAGCCTTGCGGGCGGAAAACATCGGCGTCCACGTCCACTATCTGCCGGTGTACCGCCACCCGTTTTACCGCTGGCTGGGAGACCCGGACAGCTGCACCCTGCAGGGTTTTTACTGCCCGAACGCCGAGGAGCTATACGAACGGATCATCACCCTGCCGCTCTTCCCGGCCATGAGCGACCGGGACGCGGCTGACGTCATTGCCGCGGTATACAGGGTAATTTCCTGGGCGCGGCGCGGCTGATTGTTTGCGGAGTTGCCCATGAGAACGTTCGTTCCCGCCATTAACAATGAAAATGAGGGGTAAGGCAGGCACCTTTCCCTCTGTGCCTTTGTGCCTGTTATTTTCGAAGGAGAAGATCGATATCTGCTTGAGGGGTAAAATATTTGGCGGCGTTTTACTTCCCTTTCTTTTTCTTATCTTGACTAACCTTTGGTAACGGCCTGGCGTCTTTAAGTACAATCGGAAGGCGGGCCTTGAGTTCGTTGATAAACTGGTGCAGGTCAGGTAAATTTTCTTGCAGAATAGAAAAACCTTTTTATTGTCTACATCCCAGTAGCGATGCACCAACCTGTTTCGAAAGCCGGCCATGGCAGTCAGTTTAGGCACGAAATCCTGGGGGAAAAGACCGTTTTCGCCCATGATCCGGAAGGTGTCGGCATAATCTTCCGGAACGCGTAACCGTTTTTTGGCAATCAGGTGATTGCTCAGGTCGATTGCCGCTTCGATGCAAATTACCAGGTGGTACTTGGCGCTGGCGACTTTGTGGGGATCGGCCAGGAATTCTTCCTCTTTTAAAGCGGCCAGTTCTTCCAGTCTTTTTACTGCCTGCAGGTATTCAGACAGAAGGGAGTGCATTCTATCGCCGTTAAACTTCAAGACCCAGCACCTCTTTTATGTATTGTTTGCGGTAAGGGGCAAAATCAAAGTAGGAAACCAGAGTGTGGGATAAAAAGCCGGCGTAAAGTTCTTCATTCCGGCAAGAAAGCAGGCGCCCGTTTTTTAGCACATTGTAACGAAACGGTATGGGGGACTGGTTTAAAACCCGGACATCTACTGGAAAGCCGGCGGTTTCTTCCAGATGCATTTCCGTTTTTAGCTCATATTCCAGTGTTTTTTCCCGGCTGCCGGGCAGGAAGGGTCAACGAACACCGCCAGGTCAAGGTCTCCAAAAGAGCCCTGGTCTAGAAAGGAACCGTGAAGAAAAGCGAAAACAATTTCCGGCGTTTCTTTTGTCATTAACCCGGTGAGCCGGGTGATCACCAGTTTTTTTGTTCTTCCGGAAGTAAAAATTTTTTTCTTCGCCGCCTGCTCATGCCCATGCCCCTGGTCTTTATCTTTCTTCTAGACTTGTTCTTTAAAAGATAAAAGAACGACTATGCACATTTCCAGTTTCTGGTCCTATTATACCATTTCCCCTTTCCCGCGGCAATCGGCCACGAATTTTCCCCACATCCTGCTTCCTTTTGCAAGAATTATATTATAAAATTAGAGAAAGAACCCACAAAGGTAATTGAAGGGGAATTAACCATGACTGTGCCGGCTGCTCAAAAGGTCAAAAAGTTCTACACGACGGCAACCGCTACGAGCTGATCGAGGGGGAATTGTTCTTGACGCCGTCACCGGGTACACGCCACCAGTTTGTCGCCGGGAATATTTTTCTGCTTGTCAGTCTTTATGTCCAAAAAGCCGGCTCCGGAAAAGTTTTCATTGCTCCGCTCGACGTGGTGTTAGACGAACCGGCGAAAAAGAATACATTTCAGCCGGACGTAATCTTTATCAGCAATGATCGGCTTGGCATTATTGAAGAAGCACGGATAAGCGGTGCCCCGGACCTGGTGGTGGAGGTTCTTTCCCCGGCGACGATCCGGCGGGACCGCGGAAAGAAAAGCCGGCGTTACTTT
>DAISHP010000383.1:0-2393 GCA_036822475.1 Bacillota bacterium | reverse complement strand
AAAACGGCCGGTACGACTTTGAGTGCTTAGACGCCATCGACCGGCCCCTGTTTAACGATCACCTGACGAAGTTAATTCAAGGGGAAGAAGTGGAACTGCCTTACTTTAACTTCAAAACCGGCCGGCGGGAATTCCGGGGCGAAACGCTGCGGCTCAAGGAAACGGATTTAATCATGGTCGAGGGCATTCATGGATTAAACGACCGGTTAACCAGCTCAATTCCGCTGGGCCGCAAGTTTAAAATTTACGTCAGCGCCTTAACGCAGCTCAACCTGGACGCCCATAACCGCATCCCCACGACGGACCTGCGCATCCTCCGGCGGATCGTCCGGGACAACCGGTGCCGCGGCCACAGCGCCCGGGAAACGATTAATATGTGGCCAATGGTACGCCAGGGCGAAGAAAAGTACATCTTCCCCTTCCAGGAAAGCGCCGACGTGATGTTTAACTCCGCCCTGGTCTACGAACTGGCCGTCTTAAAAAGCTACGTCGAACCCCTGCTGGCGGAAATTACCCCGGACTGCCCGGAATATTCGGAAGCCCGCCGGCTCCTGGAATTCTTAAGCTATTTCGTTCCCTTGAGCGACGCCGGCGTCCCGGCCAACTCCATTATCCGGGAGTTCATCGGCAACAGCTGCTACCTGGATTAAGCCGGCAGCGCTTCCAGGAAAGTATGTACCCGGGTGCGCCTCTGCCCCCAGCATACGCCCGCAGGTCGGCCATCTTCGCCTTGATTAAAAGACCGGGGACACCTGCCGCGGCCATCCCCTGGCCAGCCGGAACGAATCCAGCACCCCGTGGCAAAGGCAGGCGGTACTCAGGAGGTAATTTTTTTCTGTTCCAACTGCCACTACTTTTTCCAGCACCGCCCAAAGGGCCTCCGGCCTGTACCCGCCTACTCCCGGGGCGAGTTGAAGGCTTCTGATGCTTAACGTGAGGAAATCATCGACGTTTATTTCCTGGAGGTCTTGATAAAGAAACCCTTTGCGCGGCTGGCCGGTTGCCGTGCAAATCTTCTCCGGCTCCGGGCAGTTGTCCGGACAGATGAAGGTGGCGTAGCTCGTGTATAGCCGGCCAGTTTCGGGTACCGGCAGGGGATTCGGGACAAGGCGGAGCACCTGCTCCGGAACGGGAACCTTAACCAATTCGTAATCCGCCGCCAGCTTCTTCTTCAACCATTCAAAAGCCAGGTGGACGGGGGCGGCGGGCACAATGAAAGACGGGGCATCCGCTGTCTTTAGATTTTGAACCAGAAAGTCCACCCCATCTTCCCGCCTGGTTTCGACGGGGAGAGCGCTGACCTGGCGGAGAGCCTCCGCCTGCTTATCCACGACCAGAAAAGAGGCTCGGGGATGTTTTTTAGTCAGCCTTCCGGCGGCAATCCGGCCAAACCGGCCGGCACCGATGATCCAAAAACTCAACATTTTTAATCCCACCTGCCAAAAAACTATTCTTATGCCTCCCTTAAAGCAGCGCATGCTCTCCGCTAATCGGCGCTACCTGGACTCTTTGTCGGAACTGGTGGGCTCCAGCGGTGGTTTAAGCGATGTCCTGGCGGAACCCTTGAAAAAAGGCGGGTGTAACTACCCCGGTTTTAACCAAAAATTTTTGACTTCATCCTGGCCCTGGTCCGCGGCGAAGGGTTCATCAGCGGCTTTACGAACAAGATGATTCGCCGGGTCTTGAAAGACAAAACTGGTCCCCAGGTGTCCCGGCTGCTCAAACGGATGCGGGGTTCACGGGTTGATCACGGCAAAACTTATAAGTACTACTTAACTCCTTTGGACCGAAGGTTCTTTACGTGAATTTGTTGTGATCCCTCCCTTGCCGGGATTTTAGCAGCTTGATTTTGGGCGTGATTTGTGCAGGATTTTATTGGTTAGATATTAAGGTGGTCCAGGAGCTGTTAGGCCTCAGTCGGATAAGCGTGACGGCAGATATATAGTCATGTATCACCGGAGCTTAAACGTTCAGCGGTAGCAAAGTTAAATGGCATGTTCTCCAAATAAAGCGAAGGCCGTCAGGACCACCCTGGCGGCTTAAAATTTTACCCGTTGTTGCTATCCTGTTGCAAGACCCTTTTTGTTGTCTAACCCCGATTCCGGAAATCCTTGATTTTTCTGGTGTGCCTGGAGGGACTCGAACCCCCAGCCTTCTGATCCGTAGTTTCAAGACGTATATCCTATCCAGTTATCCCCAGTATCACGAAGTCAGGAATTTCAAGCCTTTCAGCGTTTCGACCACTCCCCGGAATACCATGAAATTATGCCGAATTATGCCCCGGTTTTAGTATGCGTTTTAGTAAATTTTTGTGCCCCGCATCCCTTTACCCGCAAGCGTTTAGCGGTTTTGTTTTAGTCGGTATTTATCAGCTTCCTTCTTCCTTTTAGCTT
>DAISHP010000382.1:0-2404 GCA_036822475.1 Bacillota bacterium | reverse complement strand
AAGAAATACTGTGATACATGGAGTTTTTTAACCGGACAAATGTCCTAAGTGTAATTTTCGAGCTTGAGCCTTTCCCCGGCGGAGGCCAAACGGTCTGCAACTTCTCGGAGGGCAGCCGGGGTAACCGGATCGGGAATTGCCAGGCCGAGTCCCTGGATCTCTTCCGCCAGCGGGGCCCATAACTTTTCCTTCCAATCGAAAACGTTTTTAATGATCTGGACGTACTCGTCTATTTTGGCGGGAAGCCGGGGTCCCTTCGCGGCGAGCTCCGGCCCGCCCACCGCGACTATTTCGTTCTGCCAGCGGGTGAGCAGCTTTTCTACCAGTTGGCGCCGTTCCACTTCTTTTAAAACGAGCCCAACCTCCTGAGCGGAGGCGATCCTTATGCCGTCCACCAGGCAGCTTTCCATTAAATATTTAAATCGGGGCTTTAAAATCTTGACCAGCATGCCGACCTTTTTTCCCCGCGCCAGGTACGCTTCAAGTTCCTCCAGTTCGCTCTTCAGAAGTGCTATATGCGGTCTTAAAGGAAGTTCTATCCTGTGCTCGCTCACGAGCTGCGAAAGAAAAATTAAAGTATCGCGCACCTCTTCCAACCAGGAGGTGAATTTTTCCCAAATCTCACTTCTCGCTCCGCCGCTCAGCACGTCTTGAAATACTGCCTGCAGCCATTCCTCCCTGAAATACTCCCGCGCCCCGGCCTCGGCCCTCATCGCTCCTCCCGAACCCGCTCCACGACGTTAATTTCCAACTGCCCCGGCGGTTCCCAGCCGGAAAGGATCTCCCTGCTTCCGGCGAGCTGCTTCTGCAGGCGATGAATCTCCCCAACCAGTACCCTCAATTCCTTCCCCGGCGGCAGTAACCCGGGGTCGGGCAGAATCTGCCCGGCCTGAACGCATTCTTCTCTGTCGAGTAAGCCGGCCAATTCGTAAAACCTGGCAATTTCCCGAAGAGTCAGGGGCAGAGCGGCGCCTTCAGGAAGATCGTCGGGTATCCACCCCAGGCGGGATTCATTTTCCCTCACCCATCTGGCTAACTCCCCCGGCGTGTATTCCCGCCCGCTCAGGTTGTAGCTCTTGTTTTCACGCCTGGCGACGTCCCGGATTTTCTTGCGGAGGGAGGCAATCTCTTCGCGGACGTCCCGCAGGTTTTGCCGGAGCAGTTTGATCCCCTTCTCCGCCTCGCCCTTATCGAGAGTGGTCACCTTTTCGGACATCACCCGGACGGCTTCCTCGAGGAAGCCAAGCGAACCGCTGTCGTCGGCCAAAACGGTCACGCACAGGGGCCGTAGCTCCTCCGGAAACATCTCCCGCAGCACCCGCAGGGGCCGCTCCGCCTTAGCCGTGATCAGCACGCGCCTCCCTTGCGCCAGAAGGTGGCAGGTCAGGTTGACGATGGTGTGGCTCTTTCCGGTGCCGGGCGGTCCCTGCACCGTTACCCCGGTGTGGCGCGCCAGGCGCGCGGCGATCTCCCCCTGTTCTTTGTTTGCCGGAAGGGGAAAAAGCAGCTCCTCGCCCTCTTCCCGGTCGGACTCCGGGCCTGCCTCGGCGACGGGCGATTCGTCCGTAACGATGCCCGCCACCGGGGGCGGTACTTCGTGCCCTTTCCGCAAAGCGTCCAGAATGGTTTCCAGGTCCCTGCGGTAACCCGGCCTTTTGGGCCGGATGAAAATGACCGGTTCGTGGGCGATGCACGGCCTTTCTTCGGGCTTCAAATTATTCCGGTCAAAGAGGACTTTTCCTTCGGGGCTGATCAGGTTGACGAATCTTTCGTAAAAGGCGGCGGTCCTTTTCAGGTCCCACGGGTCGACAAATTCACCGCGCAGGGCGGCAAATTTTTCCCGGTCCACAACGGGAAGGTCCAACCCTTCCAGAAACCAGGTTTCCGGCACCGTGGGGACCCTGCCCAGGATGGTCGTCGCCGGAGCAACTGTGATCACCCCGGCTTTTTCGTCGAACTCAACGGTCAGCCGGGTGGTCAGAACGGGGTGCCGGATCCGTTCTTCCCCCAACCACAGGTAGAACATCCCGTGGCCCCAGACCAGTTCCAGGTTTTCCTGCTCAAGGTCCAACCGCTGTTTCAAGAGAAAAAGTTGGTTGTAAAGCTCCTGCACCTTCTTTTTAGGGGCCGCTTCCCTCGCCCAGGGCTCCCATTCTTCTTTCAGCCATTTCTGCCAGCGGCGCACCCTTTGGGGATTGTCGGCGAACATTTCTTCCGAAGCATTTTCGTTAATCTGCTCGTCAGTTTTGAGAGGTTCAAACAAACTGTTTTTTCCCGCAAATTCTATCATTACCTGCTCTACTTCCGGAGGCTTAAAAGGATCTTTCCAGGTACCCTTCAGCCAACCGGATACCTCTGGGGGAGGATTTGGGGGATCGGGGGTCCTTTGTTTTTTTACGGTGAG
>DAISHP010000381.1:0-2406 GCA_036822475.1 Bacillota bacterium | reverse complement strand
ACGACCCCCTGCGCCCGCGCTTCCCGGTAGAGATCCTCCAGGAAGCCGTAGGTGCGCATCTCCCGGTAGAGCACAAAGATATTTGCTCCGGGGTTCCTTTTTTTAATCTCCAGGGCCAGCCGGACGGACCGGGCGCAGCATACCCGCACGCAGTACTGGCGGCCTTTTTCCCGGGAGCCCACGCACTGGATGAAGACAAAGTCCCGGACCTTTTCCACCCGGGGATTACCGGCGGCCAGCGCTTCCTCCAGTTCCAGCTGCGTCATCACCCGGTCGTCTTTCCCGTAGAGGTATTCCTCCGGTTTGTATTCCTCACTCCCGATGGCCAGCACCGCCGCTCCGTACCGGATTTCCTCCCCGTTCGTCAGGCGGCTGGTGAAATTTCCCGGGTACCCCTCTACTTCCTTCACCTCGCAGCCGGTGTGCACTTTGATCAGCGGGTGGCCGGTCACCCGGGCAAGCAACTGCTGCAGGTACGCCGGCACGTCTTCCCCGAAAAACCCCCACCGGAGCCGGCGGGCCGCCCCGCCCAGCGCCGCGCTCTTTTCCACCAGTTCCACCCGGGAGCCCTGGCGGGCCAGGCTGAGCGCCGCCGTTAAGCCGGCCAGGCCGCCCCCCACCACCAGCGCCACCGGGGTAACGCCCACCGTCACCGGTCGGATGGGGGTCAAACGCGCCGCTTTGGCCACCGCCGCCCGCACCAGATCGATGGCTTTCGCCGTGGCCTTTTCCGGTTCGTTCCGGTGCACCCAGGAACACTGGTCCCGGATGTTGGCCATTTCCACCAGGTGCCGGTTCAAGCCCGCTTCCCGGACGGTCTCCTGGAAGAGCGGCTTGTGGGTGCGGACACTGCAGGAGGCAATGACGATTCGGTTTAAGCCCTTTTCCTCGATCAGCTCTTTTAACGCCGCCTGGCTGTCCTGGGAGCAGGCGTAAAGGTTTTCCTGGGCGTGGACCACGCCGGGGAGCGCGCTCGCCGCCGCCACCACCGCCGGAACGTCCACCACGCTGCCGATGTTAATGCCGCAGTGGCACACGAAAACCCCGATGCGCGGCGTTTCGGTGCTCACGTCCCGCTCCGGGGGGAATTCTTTTTCCGCGACCAGGGTGTTCTTCGCCGGGGCCAGCAGCGCCGCCGCCTCGCCGGCCGCCGCGCTGGCCTGCATGACGGTTTCCGGGATGTCTTTGGGCTCCGTAAAGGCGCCCGCCACAAAAATGCCGGGGCGGGAGGAGGCCACCCCGGAAAAGGGGGCTACGCGGCAAAAGTTGTAGGGGTTCAGCTCCAGGCCCAGCCTTTTGGCCGTTTCCACGGCCTCCGGGGAGGGCTTTAAACCCGCGGAAAGAACTACCAGGTCAAAATCTTCTTCCTGGACGCGGTCATTGCCGTTGCGGTAGCGTAGCCGCAAATTCTTCGTCTTTTGCAGTTCTTTCACCGCGGAAACGGCGCAGCGCACGTAACGCACCCCGTACTCGTCTTTGGCCCGCCGGTAGTACTTTTCGAAATCCTTTCCGGAAGAGCGAACGTCGATGTAAAAGACGGCGGCCTCCAGGCCCGGGGCGTGCTCTTTGGCCACGATGGCTTCCTTGGCGGCGTGCATGCAGCAGACGGCGGAGCAGTACCCCTGACCCCGGGCCGCGTCCCGGGAGCCGACGCACTGAAGGAAAGCAATCTTTTTCGGGGCGGCGCCGTCGGAAGGCCTTTGCAGGTGCCCGCCGAAGGGACCGGAGGCGCTCAGCATCCGTTCAAACTGCAGGCTGGTGAGCACGTTGGCATAGTCGCCGAAGCCGAATTCGCCGCGCAGCTGGGGGTTGAACAGCTCGAAGCCGGGATTGACGATCACCGCCCCCGCGTTAACCTCCACGATCTCTTCTGTCATCTCGTGGTCGATGGCAGCGACCGGGCAGGCATCCACGCAGGCCATACATTCCAGGCAATTCTCCTTGTCGATTACGTACGCGTTAGGGTACGCCTGAGGATAGGGCTTGTAAATGGCCTTGCGGGCGCCCAGTTGCTGGTTGAAACCATCGGGCACCTCCGCCGGGCATACTTCGGCGCAGGAGCCGCAGCTCAAACATTTGGCCACATCGACGTACCGGGGGTGTTTTTTAATGGTTACCGTGAAGTTGCCCGGCTCGCCCCGGAAGTCAATCACCTCGGCCTGGGTGAGCACAGTGATGTTCCGGTGCCGGCCGCACTCCACCAGCTTGGGCGAAAGAATGCACATGGAACAGTCGTTGGTGGGAAAGGTTTTATCCAGCATGGGCATTGTGCCCCCGATGGCCGGGGATTTTTCCACCAGGTAAACTTTGAAGCCGGAGTCGGCCAGGTCCAGCGCCGCCTGCATGCCGCCAATGCCGCTGCCCAAAATCAGCACGGCGCCGGTAAGTTTGCTTGCGCCGCTTTGC
>DAISHP010000380.1:0-2411 GCA_036822475.1 Bacillota bacterium | reverse complement strand
CCCCGGCCCCGGCCCCGGTCAGGCCTCCCTGGTGAAAAATTCCGGACAAACACACCAGCGCCAGCGCGCAAATTTTCACCGGCACCAGGACCAGGTTGGCCGTCAGCACCCCCGGCAGCCCGCCCGTGAGCACAAAACAGGTTACGGCCGCGGCCAGAGCGGTGCCCAAAAAATGGGGCAGCCCGAGCTGCTGCGCAAAGACCGCCCCGCTCCCAGCCAGCATCACCACCAGCCCCCCCGGCAGCATGAGCAAATTGAATAAATCCATTACCCTCCCCAGTCTTTTCCCGAGCAGGCAATCCAGCATCACGTCGTAGCCGGCCATCCTCAGCCCAGTGGCCAGGGCCATGATCACCACGCCCAGGTAAATAAACAAAACGGTAGTCAGCAGCACCCCCCAAAGGCCGCCCTGCCCGAAAACGATAAAAAACTGCATGATTTCCTGGCCGGAGGCAAAACCAGCCCCGATCACGGTCCCCGCATACAGGGTAACCACTTTAACGAGCATGCCGGAGGCGGGAGCAGAGCGCAACAAGAACATCACTCCCGAAGAACAGGAATTGGACTTCAGCCCAATGGAAACTCTTTCCTAAATATTTATGCAGCATCCCATAGAAAATAGCTCCCGGGTGAAAAACGCTTTTGACTGGAATAAATGGAGGACGGTCTGGAAATAAATATATAATAGCCTGGAACAAAGGAGGAAACGTATGCAAACAATTGATCGGCAAACGGCGGCGGGAACTTCCCGCACGAAAATTAATCTTGAGGACCCGCTGGCGGCTGTAAAATTCGGCTGGGACCTGGCCGGCCGTTTAGATAGAAACAGTTCTCCTTCCGGACGTCCCAAAGTACTGCTCTGCATCGGCACGGACCGTTCGACGGGGGATTGTCTCGGACCGCTGGTGGGCAGCAAACTTTCCGCCCTGGGGCAGAACTTTTTCCACGTTTACGGGACGCTGGAACAACCTGTTCACGCCAGCAACCTGAAGCAAAAACTGGATGAGATTTACCGGCGCCACGAAAACCCGCTGATCGTTGCGGTCGACGCCTGCCTGGGCAGCCTGGAGAACGTGGGCTGCGTAAACATCGGCGACGGGTCTCTGCAGCCCGGCGCGGGGGTAAACAAAAACCTTCCCCCGGTGGGCGAGATCCACATCACGGGCATTGTTAACGTGGGCGGGTTCATGGAATACCTGGTGCTGCAAAACACCCGGTTAAACCTGGTCATGCGCATCGCCGACCTGATCGTAGAAGGTTTGATGAATGCCATTGGTTACTGCACGAAGGAGGAAATTCCCGAACAGGTGGCGGCGGCCTTAAATTAGAGATCAGGCACAAAGTCACAAAGGAAAATCATTTCTCTTTGTGCCTCTGTGCCTTTGCGCCTTAGAGCCTAATTTACCCCCCGTCTCGCGGAGAGTAGCCCCTTTTATTCTATATCTGGCAGGATCTGGCAGGCAAAAAAGGAAAGTTAAAAAGGCCATCGCAATATCTTTTTAGCTGATGGCCTTTCATCTTTTTGTAGCTACCTGTACTGGCGCAGGCTGGCCAGGATCTCTTCGGGCGTTTTCCCGGCGGCGTCAATGACCGGCGCCTTTGTAGTGATGTCCTGCATGTTCATGACGTTGTTGTCCAGTCCGCTTACGACGATCGCCTCGGCGTCCCTTTGCCGGGACAGCCCGACCACGGCATATCCGTTCTTTTCTAATAGATCGCGCACGCCCGTCAGGGAATCCTCGACGGCAATTGTCCGCACAGCCACTTTCCTTCCTCCTTGAAATCAGCATCCGGGTGTGTTCTTTTGTATCCTTAGTATCCGGCGCAAGCGGGCTTTTTATACCCGCCGGAAAGGAAAAGCGGCCGTTAATTTTGGCCGGCAAGATCAGCCAGCTCCCGCAGCAAATCAATTACCTCTTCGTCGGTGGTCTGGGCAAAATCCACGTAAAATTGCCCGACGGCGTAAAAATTGGCCGGAGTCAAGAGGCAGACCGCCCGGTCAACCTCTTTTTTCAGCATCGCCAGGGTATCAGGCGGAGCCACCGGAACGGCCAGAACCAGCTCCGCGGGGTGAAACATATTCTTCAGGGAGCGGATTGCCGCCAGGATGGTGTAGCCCGTGGCTACGCCGTCGTCGACCAGGATAATTTTCTTGCCGTCGTATGGCGGGTAGTCTTCTTTTCCCCGGTATCTTTTCATCCGCCGGCGGATTTCCGCCACTTCCCGGGCGATATCCTCCTCCAGGTCTTCTTCCCGCAGACCTAAAACATTTAAAATGCGGCGGTCGAAAATGGCTGTGCCGTCCTGGGCCACCGCCCCGATGGCCGCTTCCGGTTTGTGGGGCGCGCCGATTTTGCGCGGGATAATCAAATCCAGCGGCAGCCCGAGCCCCCGGGCCACCTGCGCCCCTA
>DAISHP010000379.1:0-2414 GCA_036822475.1 Bacillota bacterium | reverse complement strand
TTCATCTGGCCCTTCCCGGACGAAGAATCCCTGGGCGCCCTGGACAGGGCCGCGGATGCGTGCGTAGACTTCGCCCGCGCCACCGGCATGCCCTTTATTTCCGGCAAAGACAGCCTGTCCAGCACCTACCGGACGAAAGACCTGGTGCTGAAAATCCCGCCCGTGCTCTGCGTATCCGCTTTCGGGCGCCTGCCGGACGTTACGAAGACGGCTTCCGCCGATTTCAAGCGCGCCGGCAGTACCCTGGTTCTGGTCGGGAAGCGCAACCCCGCGGAAATGGGGGGCTCCGTCTATTACGAACTGGCCGGCTGCCTGGGGAAAAACCTCCCCCGGATCGATCTCGGGACGCTCCCGCGGGTGCTGGCGGCGGTCCACCGGGCCATTGCCGCCGGAAAAGTGCTGGCCTGCCACGACATCAGCGAAGGGGGTCTGGCGGCCTGCCTGGCCGAAATGTGCTTCGGCGGGGGCGTGGGAGCCCGGATCGACATTCCGGCCGGCGAAAGGCCCGACTTCTTTTTGTTTAACGAAACCGCCGGCTGTTTTGTGGTGGAACTGGCGGACGGCGGGGGCGAAGACGGCGGGAACGCTGCGGAAGAGCTGTTTGCCGGCGTTCCCTGCCTGCCTATCGGCGCCACTCTCCCGGAGCAGCAGATTGTGGTTTGCCAGGAGGGAAAAGAACTTTTCCGGGTGGATTTAAACGAATTAAAAGAAGCGTGGAAAAAACCGATGCTGAAAGTTTTTGGCTAGATTTGGTTAGATTCAGAAGGGAATGTTGCCGGCATGAAACCAAAGGTATGCGTCTTACGCACGGACGGCACCAACTGCGATCTGGAAACCTTCGCCGCCTTCGAAAAAGCGGGCGGAGACTGCCGCCTGGTGCATATAAATAGATTGCGGAACAAAGAAGAGAAACTGGCCGACTATCAAATCCTGGCCGTTCCCGGCGGTTTTTCCTACGGAGACGACGTTCACGCGGGGAAAATCCTGGCGGTGGAATTAACTTCTTTTTTAAAGGAGCAACTGGTGGAGTTTCTCGCCGCCGGCAAGCCCATCCTGGGCATTTGCAACGGCTTCCAGGTGCTGGTGCGCACCGGCATCCTGCCGGACAGAAAAATCGGTGAGGTCAGTGCCGCCCTGGTCGGCAACGACAGCGGCCGCTTTGAGTGCCGGTGGGTAACCCTGTTTACGGAAAACGCCCCCTGCGTATTTACCGAAGGGCTGGCCGGAAAATGCCTGAACCTTCCGGTGGCCCACGCGGAGGGGAAGTTTTACGCCGGACCGGAGACTTTAAAGAAAATCGCCGGGCAGGTCGTTTTCCGGTACGCCGGCAAAAACGGCCGGCCCACGCAGGATTACCCGCTGAACCCAAACGGTTCGTTAAATGCCATTGCGGGCCTCTGCGACCCGACAGGTCTGGTTTTGGGCCTGATGCCGCATCCCGAAAGGTTTGTGGAGCATACCCAGCACCCCAACTGGCGGCGCCGTGATTTCGTCAGCGAGCCGCACGGGCTGGCTATCTTCCGCAACGCCGTGCGCTACGTAAAAAATGCATGAAAGAACGGTGAAAAGCTTGCGCATCAGGAAAGCAAAACTCAGCGACGTGGAGGCTATCCACGGCCTGATCAGCTACTATGCGGAAAGGGATCTCATGCTGGCTCGCCCCCGCGCCGTCCTGTACGAGGCATTGCGCGAGTTTACCGTGGCGGAAGAAAACGGCCGCCTGGTAGGGGCAGGTTCGCTGCACATTATCTGGGAAGACCTGGGGGAAATCCGTGCCCTGGCCGTCGACCCAAACTACACCATGCAGGGCATCGGCCGCACCCTGGTCAAGGCCTTCCTGGCCGAAGCCAGGGAACTGGAGCTGCCCAGGATCTTCGCCCTTACCTACCAGGAGGGGTTCTTTGTCAAGTGCGGCTTCCGGATCATTCCCAAGGAAGAGCTGCCGCAAAAGGTCTGGAAGGATTGCATCAACTGCCCCAAGTTTCCGAAGTGCGAGGAAACGGCGGTTATCATTGATCTGTTCTGAATCCCGGGCGATCAAATATCTATATTGTTAAACTCAGGAAAAAGAGGTAAGCAAAAAATGATATGGTATAAGATGATCAGGCGGAAAGGTCGAGGCGGATGAAGCAAATTACTATTCCTGTCGAAGGCATGAGCTGCGCGGCCTGCGTGGCCCGGGTGGAGCGGGCTTTAAAAAACACCCCGGGGGTTACCGGGGCGGTGGTCAACCTGGTCACCGGCAAAGCCGGCGTGGAATACGACCCGGAGCAGGTTTCCGTGGAAGAGCTGGTTGAAACCATCCGCGCGTTGGGCTACCAGGTCCCCACCGCAGAAATCCACCTGACGGTACGGGGCATGAGCTGCGCGGCCTGCGTGGCCCGGGTGGAGCGGACGGTGGCGGCCCTGCCGGG
>DAISHP010000378.1:0-2452 GCA_036822475.1 Bacillota bacterium | reverse complement strand
GATATATTTTTCCACGAAAAAAATTCCTCCCCAAAAATAGTATATGCTTAGCCATAGAAGACACCGGAAAGAGCGGGCAGAAAGGCACAAAGGCAACAGGCACAAAGGCACAAAGTAAATATAAGGCATAAAGTTTCCCGGTACAGAGTAAATATTCCGTCGTCTATCTTTTTCTCTTTGTGCCTCTGTGCCTTAGTGCCCTGGTTTTTTTCCGACGTCCGACGGCTGACGGCTGACGACCGATCTCAGGCGGGCGAGGGATTCCCGGTACGGGGGGCGCGCTACGCCCCGCTCGGTAATGATCGCCGTCACCAGGCCGGCCGGGGTGACGTCGAAGGCCGGATTCCAGACCCGCACACCGGGCGCGGCCACCGGCTGGCCCGCCAGGTGGGTGACTTCGGCGGGATCCCTTTCTTCAATGGGAATATCTTTGCCTTCCGCCAGGGAGAAATCCACCGTTGAAAGCGGAGCAGCCACGTAAAAAGGCAGGCCGTGTTCTTTCGCCAGCACCGCCAGGCCGTACGTTCCGATTTTATTGGCCACGTCCCCGTTGGCGGCAATCCGGTCCGCTCCCACCATGACCAGGTCCACTCCGCCCCGGGCCATCAGGCTGGCCGCCATATTATCGGTAATTAAAGTGACGGGGATTTTCTCCTGGAGCAATTCCCAGGCCGTTAAACGGGCCCCCTGCAAAAGGGGTCTGGTTTCGTCAGCAAAAACGCTGACCCCCTTTCCGGCGGCGGCCGCGGCCCTGATCACCCCCAGGGCGGTACCGTAACCGGCCGTGGCCAGGGCGCCCGCGTTGCAATGGGTAAGGACGCGCGCCCCCGGGGGGATGAGTTCCTGGCCGAAAGACCCAATTGCCCGGTTTGCTTCGATGTCCTCGCGGTAGATGGCGTGGGCTTCCTCCAGCAGCGCCTGGCGGAGGGCGACAGGCTCTTCTCCGGGGGTATTTTCCAGTCGCTGGAGCATGCGCTGCAACGCCCAGCTCAGGTTGACCGCCGTCGGGCGGGTAAGCTGCAGTTCACAGGCGATTTCCTTCGCCCTGGCGAGCAATTCCCGGCGGGAGGCAAATTCCTGTCCGCTCAATCCCAAAACCAGGCCGAAGGCAGCGGCCACGCCGATAGCCGGTGCCCCCCGCACCCGCAGATTTTGAATGGCCTCCGCCACCTGGCGGTAATCTTTGCAGTAGATATATTCCACCCTGGCGGGTAATCTGGTTTGATCCAAAAGCACCAGCGTATCGTTTTCCCAACGCATCGTTTCCATCAGCATTTTCCCTTTCTGCAGAACAGCCTTACCCCTCGTCAACAACAGAAGGATCGAACAGCATTTCCTGGCACAGGCACGTCCGCTCCGGATCCAGGTGGGCAATGGCGTTTAAAATCAGCCGGCGGATGTTATCCAGGTTCTCGCTCATCACATCCACAACCTCCTGGTGAGACAATCGCCGCACCGAAATCCCGGCGGCAAAATTGGTCACCATGGCGATGGTCGCGTAGCAAATCCCCGCCTCGCGGGCCAGGACCACTTCCGGAACGCTGGTCATGCCCACCACGTCGCCGCCGAAATGCCTGAACATGCGAATTTCCGCCGGGGTTTCAAAGCGCGGCCCCTCGCTGCACACGTAGGTGCCGCCAAAATGATGCTCCAGGCCGATCTCCCGGGCGGTTTCCGCCAACAGCTTCCGCAGTTCCGGACAATAAGGCTCCGTCATATCCAGGTGAACGACGCCTTTTTCGACGAAAGTTTGCGGCCGGGATCTGGTAAAGTCCAGAAATTGATCCACAAAGACAAATTGCTTTGGCTTCATCCCGGCGTTTAGAGAACCCACCGCCGCCGTGGCCAGGATGTTTTTTACCCCCAGGCGCTTTAAGCCCCAAATGTTGGCCCGGTAATTCACCAGGTGGGGAGGAATAGCGTGTTCCTCGCCGTGCCTGGCCAGAAAAGCGACCTCTTTACCCTGATATTTGCCAACCTTTACCGCTATTGAGCCAAAGGGCGTGCTCACTCCTTCGTTCCGGACTTCCGTCAGCAGGGCTGGGTCATAGATCCCCGTTCCGCCGATAATTGCAATCCGGACACCCATTAAGCCAGAAACCTCCTTCGAAAATAGGAGTTAGGAATTAGGGGTTAGGAATTAGGGGTAAATACTTTTACATATTTTCATTACTTTATGGCGAGAACGAATGTTCTCATGGGGAACTCCTTCGAAAATAATAGGCACAAAGGCACAAAGAAAAAAGCCTGTCTTAACGCCTCAGTTTTCATTTTTAATAGCAAGAACGAATGTTCGTCAGGGCAACTTCCTCGAAAATATCAGCATTTCCAGACATAAAGACACAATGTAAATATTCCGGTCGTTTATATATTTCTCTTCGTGCTTTCGTACCTTTGTATCCTTAGTGCCTCTGTGCCTTTGTGCCTAAATTTTATTCTCTATATTCGCCCT
>DAISHP010000377.1:0-2455 GCA_036822475.1 Bacillota bacterium | reverse complement strand
GTTGGACAAAACCGTCAGGCGGCAGCGGGTGGTATCAATAATCACGCCCACTTCACCGGCTGTGTTTACTTCGATTTCGTAGCAGCAGGGATGAATTTGCTCCACGCCCCGCCCCTCCCCGCACGGACATTCCGCTCCGTAAACCGGCCGCCCTGCCGGGAGAAGAAAAAGAAAAGCGGCGAGGACCGCGTAAAAAAATAATCTCGGCAACTGTCCCATTACCTGGTCGCCTGCCGGGAGAACTTTTTCCCGAGGGCAAACTTTTGATTACGGTTAATGGCCGGCACGGACAGGTTGACCCCCACCACGCCCCCCACCAGTCCGCCCAGGGTAGAAAGGCCCAGGCGCCCGGCCAGGTCGAGGCCGCCAAACAGCTCAAACTCACCGAGGAAAGCCAGCAACAAGAAAATTACACCGCAGCAAAAACCGACCAGCCCGCCGTGAAACCAGCCCGAATTTTTTGCCGCCGTCCCGGACGCCAGGCCGCCGGCAAAAACGCCCAGCAGGGCGCCGCTTCCCAGCAAAACAGGAAAGTAGTGAGTTTTGGCCGGGGAAAGCATGGCCCATAAAGCCAGCCCAAAACAAATGCTCAAGCTGATTCCCAGCGCCCAGGCCAGCCCCTGAAAAACTGCATTCACTTTTAAGTGCCGGGACTGGTTCCAGGACAGAAAAGTAAACCCTTTAATCATAACCATCCCCTCCAGGTGGACAACCTTTGTTTAATTTTATGCCGGATCCAATGGAAATATGATCACCATCCGGAATGAAAATTAAACGAAAATAATATATTGGATTAAGGGAGGGAAGGTAATATGAAGCAAAGATCCTGGTTGCTGCCTGTGTTGCTAATTTTAGGTTTCAGCCTGGCTTTTTCTTTTTATATGAAAAAATGGGAGGGACAAATTAAAAAGCCGGCCACCGTGAAAATTATTCAAGATAAACATTCTCTTTTGTATCTACCCCAATACGTTGCTCTCTGGAATGGCTTTTTTAAAGAAGAAAAACTAAATGTAGAAATCATCCCGGTCGCTTCGGAAAACGTCCTGCTGCACGCGTTAAAATCGGGAAGAGGGGATGTTCTCTTAACCGGTCTTGAACAGGCGATTTACGCCTGGACGGACCACCAGGAAAAACTGGTCGCCTTCGGCGCCCTGACCAAAAAAGAACAAACCTTTCTGGTGGCCAGAAAACAGGAAAAAACCCAAGAGAAAACCTTTGCGTGGACCGATTTGAAAGATCAAACGGTGATTACCGGCCCGCCGGGAAGCAGGGAAATCGTGGTTTTCAAAGGGGTTCTCGCCAAATACGGGCTGGCGCCCAACCGGCAGGTGACCCTTTTTACGAACATCCCCGCCTCCCTGCAGATCGGCGCCTTCAAAGCCGGAACGGGGGATTACATCCTGCTGGCGGAACCGGAAGCGACGGACGCCGAAAAAACAGGGCTGGGGAAAATAGTGGCCTCGCTGGGGGAAGAAATCGGGGATTTGCCGGGATTGGCTTACCTGGCGCCAGAGGAGTATCTAAAAGCCCATCCCGACGTGCTCCAACGCTTTACCAACGCCATTTACAAAGCCCTGCTCTGGCTGGCGCACCATGACGCGGCGGAGATCAGCCAGTTGATTGAACAACATTATCAGCCAAAAGATCTTGCGGCAATAAAGGAGGAGATTCGAAAATACAAGGCGCTCAACATCTGGGCAGAAAGCCCGGTCATCACCCGGGACAAATACGAACAATTCCTGGGTCTTTTCCTGGACGCCAAAGAAATCCCGGGGCCGGTACCCTACGCCCAGGCGGTGGAAAATAGTTTTGCCGAAAAGGCAGTCCAAAATACTAAGTATAAACCAGAAAAGGAGTCAAAATGAACAGAGTTTTACCCCAGATAAGCGTTCTGAAAAATGCCTTTCGGAAGCCTGACATTCATTATTGAACCTGCTCCGTATATATAGTAATATTGTAGATCGAAGGAAAATGAGCGTCAATAGCATGGGCTGTCGAGAACTTTTGACTCTAAAGTTATACGATAAAGAAAATCATATAAAGTAAGGCATAATAAAGCAGATTTGCTTGACCCCCTGGGCGATGTTTTCTTCATTCTAACCGAAAAACACAAAAACGCCTAAAGGACAAGGCCCGCCCACCGGCGGACCACCCGCCACAGTTCCGGCCGGCCCTCTCCTGTTTTGGCGGAAAACGTAATCAGGGGAATTTCCTCCGGCAACCCCAGGGTCTTTCTGATCACCTGCAGCTGCTTGAGCACCCGGCCGCGGGAGATTTTATCCGCCTTGGTGGCCGCCACGGCGGCGGGGACGCCGTAATGCCGGAGCCAGTCGGACAGCTGCCGGTCCAGTTCGGTCGGGGGGTGGCGGACATCCACAATCTGCACCACGCCGGCCAGCTGCGGCCGGTCCCGCAAGTACCCCTCCACCAGATAGCCCCAGTGTCTTTGGAGCTC
>DAISHP010000376.1:0-2473 GCA_036822475.1 Bacillota bacterium | reverse complement strand
GAAAAAGGATGTAGCCGTAAAATGCGACTACTGCAAGGACCGCATCGACGCCGGCTTAAAACCCGCCTGCGTTACCGCCTGCCCCACCGACTGCCTGACTTTCGATACGGCCGACCGCCTGCCGGACACAAAACGCGTAAGGTTTGCCAGGGAAATCTATTCGGGAAGGACCATTAAATAATGGGGTGAATTTATGGCCGAAAGAGGCTGTATGGTCAAGTATACCGAGGAGATGATAAGTTCCTTTTTAAAGAAGGAAGCGTGCTGCAGCCTCTGCCGCCGCCTTTTCAACAATATTTTGAAACAGCTGGAGGCGGTCAGGAAAGGCGAAGCCTCCCAGGAGCCGGACATTATCGAAACAATTGGCCTTTTAACCGGTGACATCATAAATTCATGCCGCTGTGACAGGGGCCGGCCGGTAGCCGAACAGGTTATTTCCATTTTGCAGGATAACCTGGGCGATTTCGCTGCCCACATCGAAAAAAGAGTATGCCCCGCCGCCGAATGTCCCCAGCTGGTGATCGCTCCCTGCCAGGCGGCTTGTCCCGCCGGGATCGACGTCCCCAATTACGTTGCTCTGGTTGGAGAAGGGCGGTATGAAGAGGCCCTGGAACTGATCAGGGAAGACGCCCCTTTGCCCGGCGTCCTGGGACGGGTGTGCGAGCACCCCTGCACCAAACATTGCGTCAGGGGGCGGGTCGACTCGCCCATCGCCATCTGCGCCCTGAAAAGGCTGGCCTACGACAAGGCAAGGGCAGCCGGAAGCAAGCCGCCGACGCCGCCGGAAAGGAAATACGACGAGAAAATCGCGGTGGTGGGTTCCGGGCCAGCCGGCCTTTCCGCCGCTTACTTTCTGGCCAAAAGAGGCTACGGAGTGACCATCTTTGAAGCCATGGCCGAGCCGGGAGGCATGCTGGCCTATGGAATTCCTCCCTACCGGCTGCCCCGGGAGGTGCTCCGGGACGAAATAGCTTATATAAAAGCCATGGGCGTGGAATTCAAGCTGAACACGCCCATTTCCGGCAACTATGACCTCGACGCGCTGAAAAAAGAAGGATATGCCGCCATCTTCTTGAGCTCTGGAGCATGGGAAGGTTTCAAGCCCAAAATCCCTAACCTGGACAAATTCAAGGGTGTTTACGACGGCGTCAGCTTTTTAAGAACGGTCAACAAAGAGCTTTTAGGCGAAACCGGAGAAGAAAAGGTCAATGTTGAAGGGAAAAAAGTCGTGGTGGTGGGCGGCGGAAACGTGGCCATCGACGCCGCCAGGGTTTCTTTGCGCCTGGGGGCGCGGGAAGTCAGGATTATTTACCGGCGAACCCGGGAGGAAATGCCCGCTTTACGGGAAGAAATAGAAGACGCGGAAAAAGAAGGCGTCGTTATTGACTACCTGGTTTCCCCCGTCAACGTAGGCGGCGAGAAAGGCCGCGTCAAGTACATCGAGTGTGTTCGCAACACCCTCAGCGAGCCCGACGAAAGCGGCCGCCGCCGGCCGGTTCCGGGCAAGGATGCGGATTATAAAATTGACGCCGACGTGGTGATTTTTGCCACCGGCCAGCAGCCAATTCTCACCTATATTAAGGGGAAGCTGTTCGTAACCCTGGTTGACATCACCCAAAAACGAATTATGATCAAAAACCCGCTGACCATGGAAACCTTCCAGCCGGGAGTTTTTTCCGGAGGCGATTCGGTGACCGGGCCGGCCAGCGTAATCACGGCGATCGCTGCCGGAAAGCGGGCCGCCGCCGGCATCGACGCTTACCTGAGAGGCAAAATTCTTCTGGTTGACGTAAATAAAGAGAAAAGAAGAAGCAAAACCTTGATTCCCGTGACCGGCCTGGAAAAAGCCCAGCCAAGCCTGGTTGATTATCATGCGCTTTACCTGCCGGACAGGAAAAACACCTTTGCAGAAATAACCAAAACCATCAGCGAGGAGGCTGCCGGGGTGGAGGCCCGCCGGTGCCTGCGCTGCGATATCTGCATCTCCTGCGGCCGGTGCGTTGAGAACTGCCGCACCCACCTCAAGGTAAACGCCATCCGGCTCGGTTACATCAACAGTGAGGACGGGGCCGAATCCGATTTCCAGCGGCCGGAAGAAACCTGCATCGGCTGCGGCACCTGTTACGTGAATTGCCCCACCGGGGCCATTACTCTGGAAGACAAGGACAAATTCCGGGAGATGCGGATGTGCGGCACTTTGATGAGCCGGCTGGAACTGGTTGAGTGCCAGGTGTGCGGCCAAACCTTCGCTACAGTAAAGCATATTGACTTCATAAACGCCAACATCAAAGGGCGCTTTGGGCAGGAGCACCGAAAAATTGTCTGTCCCGACTGCACTCCCAAAGTATTTTCCGCCAGGACCTACAGGATCAAGCCAAACGTTTAAGAAGGCTGGACGGTCAGTCCTGCGGCGGCCTGTCCGGGACGGCTTCCGTCAAAGCCAGGATCTGTTGGGCGCGGCGGACTACGGGAA
>DAISHP010000375.1:0-2478 GCA_036822475.1 Bacillota bacterium | reverse complement strand
ACTTTTCCTCCCGAAAAAAGCGTTTCTGGCGAAGACCCGCGCATTGGCGTTTTTGTCTGCAACTGCGGAATTAATATCGGCGGGGTGATTAAGGTCCCGGAAGTGGTGGAGGATGCCAAAAAGCTGAAAGACGTTGTCCATGCCGATGAGTTTTTGTTTACCTGTGCCCAGGACAGCATTGAAAAGATTAAACGAAGCATTAAAACCCGGAAGTTAAACCGGGTCATCGTCGCAGCCTGCACGCCCCGCACCCACGCCCCTCTGTTTCAAGGCGTCCTGCGGGAAGCCGAACTAAACCCCTATCTTTATGAACATGTGAACATCCGCGAACATTCCTCCTGGGTCCACCGGGATACTCCCGAGGCAGCCACCAAAAAAGCCCGGCAACTGATTAAAATGGCCGTCGCCAAGGCACGTTTGCTTTCCCCGGTGAAGCCTTCTTCCGGAGAGGTAAATAAGCATGCCCTGATCATCGGGGGTGGAGCAGCCGGGATGAGCGCCGCGATCTCCCTGGCCGAACAGGGTTTTAAGTCTTTCCTCATTGAAAAAAGCAATCTCCTGGGGGGTAATCTGCGCCACGTCTTCTACTCCCAGGAGGGTATGGACACCCAGACTGCCCTGGCTACCCTCATTCAACAGGTAAAGGAAAATCCTTTGATTGAAGTCTTTCTGGAAGCGGAAATCTTAGAAACAAGCGGCTATCCCGGTAACTATTTAACCAAAATCAAGACTGCCGGAAAAGAACTGGCGATCAACCACGGAGCAGTAATCATTGCCACGGGAGCAAGGGAAGCAAAACCCCAGGAGTACCTTTACGGGAAAAACAGGCACGTCCTCACCCAGCTCGAGCTGGAAGCAGCCCTGCAAGAAGGGAAGGCCTTTCAAACGGTGGTCATGGTCCAGTGCGTGGGTTCCCGGACAGAAAAGAGGCCGTTCTGCAGCCGGATTTGCTGTACGCAAGCCATAAGAAACGCCATCCGGATTAAAGAGACCAACCCAAAGGCTAACGTTTTTATTATCTACCGGGATATCCGCACTTTTGGCTTAAGAGAAATATTCTATGCGCGCGCCCGGGAGCTGGGCGTGATCTTCATCCGGTACGAACCCGATGCCGGTCCCGTGGTTCAGGAGAGAGGAGAAAAACTAGAGGTAAGGGTAACCGACCACGTGCTCGGCGAGGAACTGCTCTTGCGGCCGGATGTGCTTGTTTTAAGCACGGGGATGATCCCCGGGGAAGACAACGAGAAGTTAAGCCAGTTATTTAAGGTACCCCTGGCAGAAGATGGATTTTTCCTGGAGGCCCACATGAAATTGCGGCCGGTCGACTTTGCCACCGATGGTTTTTACCTCTGCGGCCTGGCCCACGGCCCCAAATTTTTGGAAACCTCGATCATCCAGGCCAACGCCGCCGCCATGCGGGCAGCCACGCTGCTGAATAAAGAGCAACTGGAACATGTGGCGATAACTGCCGTCGTGGACGAAAAGCGCTGTGTGGGGTGTGGAGTCTGCGTGGAGGTATGCGACTACCGGGCCCGGGTGATTAACGAAGAAACAGGCAAAGCCGAAGTAATTGAAGCTTTGTGCCAGGGGTGCGGGGCCTGCGTGGCCGCCTGTCCAAACATGGCTTCGCAACAAAAAGGTTTTGAAAAAAGCCAGCTTTATGCCATGATCGAAGCCGCAGTCTAAGGGGGGATGGAAAATGGAGATCATTACCAAAGAAGGCCCCGTGGCGCTTGATTTTTCCTTCGCGCAAGAAATTCGCGAGCGCTGCCAGCAGCCATTTGAGTTGTGCTACCAGTGTAAAAAATGCACCGCCGGGTGTCCCGTCTCGGAATTTATGGGCGTGACTCCCAACCAGATTGTCCGCATGATCCAGTTGGGCCTGAAAGAAAAAATCTTGAAAAACCCTGCCCTCTGGCTTTGTGTTGGCTGCGCAACGTGCGGCGCCCGCTGTCCAAACGGAATCAAAATTTCTGAAATCATGGACGCGCTGAGGGAAATGGCGTTCCGGGAGGGAATCAAAAAAGACAGGGCATTTTTATTTCACCAGTCGTTCTTAAACTCCATCCGGGCCAACGGGCGGGTTCACGAAGCTTCTATGCTTGTCTTTTATAAATTCAAAAGCAGGAACCTTTTCGAAGACCTCGCTGTGGGGCTAAAGTATTTCCAAAAAAGAAAGCTTCCTCTCCTTCCTTCCCGGATTAAAGGGAGAAAACAAATCAAAAAGTTATTTTCCGCTTTTCCGAAAGGTAAAGAAAGAGGTGAGGAGAAATGAAGTTTTCTTACTATCCAGGATGCTCGCTGGAGGCTACGGCAAAAGAGTACGACCTTTCGGCGCGGGCAGTAAGCGCGGCCCTGGAAGTAGAACTGTCCGCAATCCCGGACTGGAACTGCTGCGGCGCCACCTCTGCCCACAGCACCAATCACTTCCTGGGAATCGCCCTGCCTGCCCGCAACCTTGCCCTGGCCCAGGAAGCA
>DAISHP010000374.1:0-2481 GCA_036822475.1 Bacillota bacterium | reverse complement strand
CCCTCGGCGGCATAGGAGTCTTCACCAAAGCCGCCATCAAGCTCCACCACTGGCCCGGTCCGTCCGGCCTCCCCACGGAAATCGGAGGGGCGATTTCGCCTTATAAGTTGAAGGAACCTATCCCGCGCTTTGCAACTTACATGGTCGACCTGCCGGATTACGAAAGCCTGGCCAATTTTATGTATGCAGTAGGGGATGCGGAAATAGGTTATTCAGTTTGGCGTGTAGGTGGGCCAGAGCACATGTTCGGCCAGCTGGGGGCGGCTAATTCCAATAAGAACCTGCTGGAATGGCATGAAAGCGGCTTTATTGCTGCAGCAGCGGAAGAGTTCCGGCACCCTTGCGCAGTGCATATCTGCGCCAATTCCGACCGGGAGTTTGCTTACCAGAGACAGGTAATGGAAAGTATTGTCCAGGAAGTTGGGGGCAGGATTCCAGCAATTGTGGAGCAGCCGCTCTTCGAGCAGTTTTTAACCTATGAATTGCCTACCTTTTTAATTGGAAACGATACGCATTTTATCCACCACAGCGGCGGCTTCGTAATCAATTCCGGTTATCAGGGTACCTGTGATGCGGTGGTGCGCCAGCAAGGCATCCCGGCGGAAGAGTTGAAGAAAAAATTTATCCAGCGCGGCGGTATTTTGGACGACGGAATTGATTCTACCTATCATAACTCTTTTGATAATAATGGTTTTATTTACATGGAAATGGAGTTCCACTACGATGCAGCTGTTCCTTCTTCTGTAGAATCGGCCCGGGAATGTATTGCCGAGGAGCGGGATACGCGGCGTGAGTATAAGGACGGGTTTGAGGTGAATGACATCGCCCTGTGCGTTGGGGATGCCCGGAAAAGTATCCAGGAGCGGTTCCTCGACCTGGGTCCGCTATACGGGAACTTCCACGTCTGGCAGGAGCGGATCAAGCGGGCTTTTGACCCCAATGACGTGGTGGATAGAAGTACGTATGGAGTTGGTATGCTGGCTAAGGATATGCAGGTTTAATGAAACTAAAATAAAAAGGAGGAGCTAAAAATGTTTACTTTTCCAGGTCGCGAGTGGGTGGAGGAGTTTGCCAAGGGGTTGAATAACAGTCCGGAATTTGCTAAGGCGGCAGGTAAGTGGGAAGGAAGTATTTGTTTTGCTGTGGAGGCTGAACCCGGAAAGCTCGACAAAAGTGTATATATTTACATGAATCCTACTCACGGTAAGGTTGAGGAAGCTGCGCTCCTCGACAGTCCGGATGAGAAAAAGGTGGATTACCTGCTGGTGGGGCCGTACTCGTTATGGAAGGAAATTGTCCAGGGGAAGACGGACAGCATGCAGGCCATTATGAAGGGAAAGCTCAAGCTGAAAGGGAATATGGCTGCGCTCTTAAAGCAGGTTAAAGCTTCTCAGGTAATGATGGCTCAACTGAAGACAATCCCGACCAGGTTCATTGACGAGGCGTAATAAGGGAAGGGGGGATTCTTCCCCCCTTCCCGAAGCTCCTGATCAGTGTATTCCAAAGGAGGGAGAAAAGATGTCCACACTCGATGAGAGGTTATGGGCGATTGTCGGGGAGGAAGATTTGCTTAAAGACACCGATGCAATTGCCCCGTATTTTAAGCAGCCTATCGAAGAAACTGAACTGCGCGTCCTCCTTCCCGAAAAAGTCGAAGAGGTCCAGGCCATTCTTAAGCTGGCCCGGGAGGAAGGGTTCCCAGTTTTTACCACTTACGATACCTTTTTTCCTCAGGAAGTGGCCGGTTTCCGAAAAGGCTTCCTCCTGGACTTCCGGCGAATGAACAGGATAGAAAAGATTGACGTAAAAAATCTGGCCGTTCACATTCAAAGAGGAGTAACCTATGAACAACTGGCGGAAGAGCTCAGCAGGCTGGGGGTGAAGGTCCTGCCTCCCGCGGCGGCCACTTCCCGTTCGGTGGTTGCCCAGTCGGTTTGCCGGGCAATTAACTTAAGAGCCGCCCGCTATCCTGAAGTGCCGGTGTCCAACATGCAGGTGGTCCTGGCTGACGGCCGGGTGCAACTAACCGGGGCACACGCTCTGTCGGAGGAAGGTTCCAACCACAAAGAAGACGGTGGACCCAACCTTACCCGCTGGTATCTGTGCGCCGAAGACATCTTCGGGATCGTTACCCGGGCTACCATCTGGCTTTTTCCCATCTGGGAAGAACGGAAAGTATACTTTTTCGGCTTTGATTCCCTGGAAGGCGCCAGCGCGCTGATCCGGGATCTTCCTCGCTACGAACTGGCCCTTGAAGCCATCGCCTTAAACAAAAAGGCCCTAACCCGGTTGGCTGCCGTAGAGGATGACGGTTTTCCCCCCTGGGTGGCCATTATCGGCCTGGAAGGAAAGAAAAAGCTGGTGAAGTACCGGGAGAAATTGGTCCGCGAAATGGCTGGAAAAAAAGGCGGAAGCGACCTTACCGCCCGTTTGGAAGGAGCCGCCGGAATCGTCGACCGGCCCTGGTACGCCATCGAGCAA
>DAISHP010000373.1:0-2481 GCA_036822475.1 Bacillota bacterium | reverse complement strand
ATGTAAAAGTATTTACCCCTAATTCCTAACCCCTAATTCCTATTTTCTGGGGAGTTCCCCATGAGAACATTCGTTCTCGCCATTAATAATGAATAATTATGTATAAAGTTATCTGTCCCTAACCCCTATTTTAATGAGGCCTCAGGCAGGCATATTTTACTTTGTGCCTGTTTCCTCTGTGCCTCTATTTTCTGAAGGAGGATCTCTACGTTTATGCGGGCATCCCAATTATTGATTCCCACGCTGCGGGAAGTCCCCGCCGACGCGGAGGTAGTCAGCCATCAGCTTTTGGTGCGGGCCGGTTTTATCCGTAAAGCCGCGGCGGGAGTTTATAATTTGCTTCCCCTGGCGCTCCGGGTGGTGAAAAAAATTGAAGCCATCGTCCGCGAAGAAATGGACCGGCAGGGCGGCCAGGAACTGGTCATGCCGATTATCCAGCCGGCGGAATTATGGCGGGAATCCGGCCGGTGGGACGTTTACGGCCCGGAGCTGTTTCGCTTGCAGGACCGCCACGGGCGGGACTTTTGCCTGGGCCCCACCCACGAGGAAATTATCACCGACCTGGTGCGCAACGAAGTGAAATCATACCGGCAGCTCCCCCTGCTGCTCTACCAGATTCAGAACAAGTACCGGGACGAGCGCCGGCCCCGTTTCGGGCTGCTGCGCGGACGGGAATTTATCATGAAGGACCTGTATTCCTTTGACCGGGACCAGGCAGGGCTGGAGCTTAGCTATCAAAAGATGTTTACGGCTTACACGCGGGTATTTGAGCGCTGCGGCCTGCGTTTTCGCCCGGTGGAGGCCGATTCCGGCGCCATCGGCGGCAAGGATACGCACGAATTTATCGTTTTTGCCGGGGCGGGTGAATCAACCATCGTTTTTTGCCCTCATTGCGATTTCGCGGCCAATGTGGAAAAGGCCTCTTCTCCGCCGGAGCGGTGCGGAGCTGGCGAGGAGCCGGCCGCCTTAAGCGAAGTGGCCACTCCGGGCCGGCGCACCGTTGCTGAAGTCACTGCCTTTTTGGGAGTAGACGCAAAGCGCCTGATCAAGACCCTGCTTTTCGAAACCGAGCAGGGCATTGTGGCGGCGCTGGTGCGTGGGGACCGGGACGTCAACGAAATCAAGCTGCAAAAGGAACTGGGCGTGCTCCGGTGCGAGCTGGCCGATTCCGCCACGGTAGAAAAAGTCAGCGGCGCCGGACCCGGGTTCACCGGTCCGGTCGGCTTGGCCGGCGTAAAAATAGCCGCCGATCTGGAAATAATGCAAATGACGAATGCCGTCACCGGGGCCAACAAAGACGACGTGCACCTGGTGAACGTCAATCCGGGCCGCGATTTTCAGCCGGATCTGGTCGCCGATCTGCGCCTGGTGAAGGCGGGGGACGCCTGCCCCGGGTGTGGCCATCCTCTTTCCGCAACGCAGGGAATCGAAGTCGGGCAGATTTTTAAACTGGGCGATAAATACAGCAAGGCGCTGGGCGCCACCTACCTGGACGAAAGCGGACAGGCCCGGCCGGTGATCATGGGTTGTTACGGAATCGGAATCACCCGGACGATGGCGGCCGCCGTTGAGCAAAACCACGACGAAAACGGCATCATCTGGCCTTTCTCCATTGCTCCCTTTCACGTGGTGGTGGTGCCGGTGAGCGATCGCGACGAAAAGCAGATGGAAATGGTGCAAAAGACCTATGCCTCGCTTCTCGCGGCAGGCATCGAAGTTGTCCTGGACGACCGTCCGGAGCGTCCGGGAGTAAAATTTAAGGACGCCGACCTGATTGGCTACCCTTTACGCATTACGGTGGGTAAGCAAGCCGTCCGGAGCGGCGAGCTGGAAGTAAAAAAGCGGGCCGGCGGCGAAACAACTTTTGTACCGGCGGAGAAGATAGTAAGTTATGTCCGGGAAATTATTGAAGGTGCGCTGGCCGGTTAGAGGCGGGAGGCAAAGGCAAAAAAGTTAAAAAGAGGCAAGGCACAAAGGCACAGAGGCACAAAGGCGCAGAGGCAAAGGCACAGAGGCACAAAAGGCACAAAGATAAAAGACGCAAAGTGTAAAGGTACAAAGGCGCAAAGAGGGGACGTACTTTGGACCTTTTGTGCCCGTGAACTTTGTGCCTGAATAAAAAGAGGGTAACCATGACGCAATTGAAGAGGGTCCTGATTTTATCTGTATCAGCCACCGGGATGGGTCACCTGCAGGCGGCGCTGGCGATAAAAAAAGCCTTCCACGAAAGGAGACCGGATCTGGAAGTAATCATCCTGGATACCTTTCGTTATATCAACCCTTTTTTAGATAAGGTACTTTTCGGTACCTACATTGAAATGCTCAAGATTACGCCGGTTGTCTACGGGTATTTATACCGCCTGGTGGAAAAGGGGCAGCCTTTTTCCGGGGCGGGAAAGGAAGAGTTCAACCGGATTTTAAACCGGCTGGCGGCGCCGAAATTAATTCGCTTTTTAAATGAATTTCAGCCCCAGGTGATTG
>DAISHP010000372.1:0-2512 GCA_036822475.1 Bacillota bacterium | reverse complement strand
ACCCTGGCCAAGCGGGGCGACCTGGCTTCCCGGCGGCAGGCGCTGGCCTATATTTTCGACGAAGACGTGGTGCGCCGGCTTTTTAACGAGCTGGGCGACCGGTACCGGGAGCGCCCCGGCGGGTATACGCGGGTGACAAAGGTGGGGTACCGGCGCGGCGACGGAGCACCGCTGGCCCTGATTGAACTGGTTTAGAACCTGGTTTTCATCTTCAGCCGCGAAACCACCCTTTGCAGGGATCAGCAGTGGATGATTGCTATATCAGCATAGACAATTTAAAATATGTTTATAACCGGGGCGAGCCCGGGGAAAAGGCGGCTCTGGACGGAATCAGCGCTCGTGTCGGCCGGGGCGAGTTCATCGCCGTCGTCGGGGCAAACGGCTCCGGCAAATCCACCCTGGCCCGCCACTTAAACGCCCTCTTGCTTCCCGTTGCCGGCTGCGTAATGGTAAACGGCCTGGACACGCGCCGTCCGGAAAACCTCCCGGCCATCCGGCGGGAGGTGGCGATGATTTTTCAAAATCCGGACAATCAGATCGTGGCGGCCACCGTGGAGGAGGACGTTGCTTTTGGGCCGGAAAATCTGGGCCTGCCGCCGGAACTGATCGCCGGGCGCGTGAACGCGGCCCTTAAGGCGGCGGGGCTTGAGCAGTTGCGTACCGTCCCTCCGCATTTTTTGTCGGGGGGGCAAAAGCAACGGCTGGCCATTGCCTGTGCCCTGGCCATGCAGCCGGGCTGCCTGGTCTGCGACGAACCTACCGCCATGCTGGACCCGGCCGGCCGGGAGGAAATTTTGAACACTTTGCTCCGCCTGAACAGGAGAGAGAAGGTTACGCTGATCCTCGTCACGCAGTTTATGGAAGAGGCCGCCCTGGCCGCCAAAGTATGGGTGCTGGATAAGGGCAGGCTTGTTTTTTTAGGGGCGCCGGCGGAACTTTTCGCCCGTCCGGAGCTTTTGACCGCGTGCGGTCTGGAGCCGCCCGCCCCGGCGGAACTGGCCCGGCGGCTGCGCGCGGCGGGCTGGCCGCTTTCGCCGGAGATCTTGATTCTGGACGATCTTGTCGCTCAATTGCGGAGAATAATGAGGCGAAATGCCCTTCTCAGCCAGAATATGATATAATACCGGCAAGGGGGTCTGAAGATGGCAAAAGATCGCGCGCGCCAACCATCCGGCCTAAAGTTCACAGGTAAATATACTCCTTTAGCGGAGGGCTTTCTGGGAGAATGTTTAGAGGTAGACGTGGTTGTCCAGGGCAAGACTTTGGAGGAAACGAGAAATCGTCTAAAAGAAGCAGTCAAATTCCATTTGGAAGTCTTCGGTCCAGAGGAATTAGCCCGGTTCCAAAACGTTTTTTACGAGACTTTCGAGGTTAGCAATGCATAAGTATCCGGAACTAAAGTATCGCCAGGTCATCCAATTGTTGCAAGATTTTGATGTGAAGATCGTCCGGATAAAGGGTTCCAGGCATGCCTGCCTGAATCGTGAAGGACACAAATTTACTTTTGATTTACATCCCAGTCAGGCAGCGTGGCCTGTTTTAGTGAAGGCGCTGGTAAAGCGGGCCGGGATTAGCGAGGAAGATTTCGAAAGATGGCTTAGAGGAATATGATCAGCAATTGCGTTAAAGTTGGGGAGTTATGTCCGGGAATGTGAATTACAACGATCAGGAAATAATCCGGGTGGAGAACCTCACCCACGTTTATGCGGCGGGCACCCCCCTGGCCGCTGCTGCCCTTCGTGATGTCTCCCTTTCGGTTAAAAAGGGAGAATTTTTGGTTCTGGCCGGGCCCACCGGCTCCGGCAAATCCACCCTGGCCCAGCATTTTAACGGGCTTCTGCTGCCGACGGCCGGGATTGTGCGCGTAGCCGGCCGCGACACGCGGGAGAGGAATTTCCGCCGACGGTTGTGGCAGCTGGTCGGCCTTGCCTTTCAGTACCCGGAACAGCAGTTGTTCGAAAAGACCGTTTTCGACGACGTGGCTTTCGGGCCGCGCAACCTGCGTCTGGCCGCGGAAGAAGTGGAAAAAAGGGTGGCGGCTGCCCTGGAAATGGTGGGTTTGGACCCGCGGGAGGCAAAGGAGCATTCCCCTTTTGCGTTAAGCCAGGGGCAGCGGCGGCGGGCGGCTCTGGCCGGCATCCTGGCCATTGACCCGGCGGTGCTGGTTCTGGATGAACCGGCCGCCGGCCTCAATCCCCGGGGGCGCCGCCGCCTGCTGGGAGTTTTCAAGGACCTTCAGCAGCGCCGGGGAAAAACCATTGTGTTGATCACTCACGATATGGATAACGCCGCCCTCCTGGCCGACCGGATTGTCGTCTTGAAAGAAGGAAGGATTTTCCGGGAGGGAACCCCGCGGGAGGTGTTCGGCGATCCCGGGCCCCTGCTGGAAATCGGGCTCAGGCTCCCCGTGCCGGCCGAGATCTTAAGGCGGCTGGGGATTGAAGGGGTGGCGCTGACCCTGCCGGAAGCGGAGGAAAGAATAAACGAGGCGGCGGGAATGAGGAAAAGACGG
>DAISHP010000371.1:0-2516 GCA_036822475.1 Bacillota bacterium | reverse complement strand
ATGCGTAATATCATGAATGATGTTCACCCGTATCTAATCGAAAAAGTGGGCTTTATTCCGGCTCTCGAGTCATACGTAGCTAATTTCGAACGGATTCACAACCGGAAAGTCTATCTTTACTACCAGAAACAATCTCTCCCCCTAAGTATGGCCGCCCAGATTAATATCTACCGGATTATCCAGGAGGCGCTGACTAACGTGGCCAAGCACTCCGCAGCTACAGAAATAGACATTTACTTCAGCGACAACAACGAAAACATAACGATCGAAATCATCGATAATGGCGGCATTAAAGAAACCCCACCAACACCCGGAAAAGGATTATGGGGCATGGCGGAACGCACCCGCTTAATCGGCGGCCAGCTTAGTTATGGTTATAAAGATGGCGGGTTTTGTGTTACCTTAACCCTGCCTAAAAAGGGGGGCGTGGAAGATGGAGAAGATCAGAATCATGCTGGTGGAGGATCATAACGTCTTCCGCGAGGGTTTGAAAAAGTTACTTGAAACCGAAGATAAGTTTCAAGTGGTAGCGCAGGCCGACTCCTTCGCCCAAGCGTTAAAACATACGGAGGGGAATGTAGATATCGTCCTTTTGGACATCGGCCTGCCTGATGGGGATGGGCTTGAACTCTGCAGTCAATTATTGAGCGCCTTCCCGCAGCTCAAAATAATCATTTTAACTACCTACGATGATATCACGTTAGTTCGTAAAGCATTAGAAAGAGGGGTCAAGGGCTTTGTACCTAAGTATGCGTTCTTCGAAGAAATCAAGTCGGCCATTCTCACGGTCTATAAAGGAAGTATTTATATCTATCCCGGCCTCCAGGCGCACCTGCTCCTGGCAAACCGTGAACCTTGCCTCTCGGATACGGAAACCAACATCTTGCAGCTGATCGCTCAAGGCGAGAACCAAAAAGAGATCGCCGCTAAACTCTACATGAGCCTCTCCACCCTCCGCCGGAGAATTAGAGGTCTCTGTACCAAACTCGGGGTGAGCACCATTGAGGAAGCACTAGCGGTAGCTGCCAAGCGAGGTCTATTGCGATAGCGCTGCCGATGAGGGAACTACGCTTGGTTAGCGTTTAAGGATGTGACATTATGGCCAGATCCGCCGCAACCAGAAACGCCGTTTTCCTGTTTATAGCCGTCTTTTTTCTGAGTGCAATCACCGTGCTTTTTACGATGGAATTCCGCTTTCTCAAAAGAATTATGACAAACCACGAAGAAAGTATCCGCCAGATCGCGATTAACCAAACGAATTACTTCCTCAGAGACCTGGAAGCGGTTACCGAAAGGGCAGCAAGGGAACTTGCCCGGCAGGACGAGAAAGGTACTGCCTTGGACAGGCTCACTACGCTCGACCCCCGGATTACTGGAGCGTGGATCATTGATGATAGCGGGGTTGTTATTTCCGGAACCTCTCGCGAAACTTTAAAACCCGAAAAAAAGTGGGGTCCCCGCGGTACTAAAACGTTAATCTTGGGCGTGGATAAAGACCAAACTGGCCAAATAACGGTTGCGGCGATCACACCATTCCGTGATAACTGGTTGGTGCTCGCTTACAGAGCTGCAGGTTTTCAGGAAGAAATGACCTTTAATTTCCTGAACACCGCCTGCAAAGTAGCTGTCTTCGGGCCCAACAATTATCCGGTCGTCTGGCCCTTTGAAAAAGAGGCGCTCAGTCATTTTTCTCACCATGAAGGAAGGCTACTGGTAGATGGTGTGTGGCACGAAGTCAGTTCCGCAAAGGTGGGCGAGCTACCCTGGAGCCTCTTTTTCTTCTTCCCGGAGAACAACCTTAATATCTACCGCACCCTCACCATCATGTTCCTGCTTCTTGCCCTTTACTGTTGCCTTTACCAATTCCTGGTGGAACTATGGCGGGTAAACAGCGCGCTTTCCTACTTTGAAAACGTTGACTTCGCCATTTTTAATTATCTCAATGAAGGAGTCATTATTACCAATAATGCCGGACGGATCGTATTTGCCAACAAGGCCGCTCACGAAATCTTCAGCGAAAAAAAGAAGAACTTGAAGGGGACGCCTTTAAAAGAAATTCTCGGGCATATCGGTGACGCTCAGAGCGGTGCAAAAACCCACGGCACCCTAACTTTTCAAATCTCGGACCGGCGCTTCGAAGCCATTCACGCCCCGCTGGTCAAGAAAGGTAAGGTTTTAGGGGCCATCACCGTTATTGGCTCAGGTACTCAGGAAAAAACTTGTTTTAACGTTCTTAGCCGGCTAATTGAAACCCTGCCTATGGCCGTCATTTATATCGACAGGCACCACAAAGTCGCCCAGGCTAACCTCTTAGCCCGGTGCTACTGGGGCACCCTCGAACCCGGCCTCAGTATCGACGGGGTTGATCCTGAACTGGCCGGCTTCATTTACCGCAACATTGGCTCCCGTACAATTAAACCGGTAAAATTAACTTCCAGTAACACAACCGCCGAGGTAGTTTACGTCTATGATAAAGAAGGCAATTATAGCGGCGCGTTGGTACTCGTAACCACCCC
>DAISHP010000370.1:0-2520 GCA_036822475.1 Bacillota bacterium | reverse complement strand
CCCCACTGGGCGCCAATCAACACCACCGTAGGCATCTTCTTTACCGACCTCCTTAAGAACAGGGATTAGAAGTTAAGAATAAACCCCCCTGCCGCTTTTAGGGACACCAACAGCAAATGAAAGTGTTTCACGGTGGAGGGCTGGACTAATTCCAGCCCGATGACTTAAGGCTTATTTTTCGGGGCAGGGATTAGGATTAAGAAACCCTGTTCAGTATCCCGCGGGCAACGATTACTCCCGAGATGGACGATTGGGCCAGGCCCCGGGTTACGCCGGCGCCGTCGCCGGCAGCGAACAGGTTTTGGATTTGCGTCTCCAGGGAGTTGGTCAGAGCCAGGCGGGAGGAATAAAATTTTACCTCCACCCCGTAAAGCAAAGTATAGCGGGAATACACGCCCGGGGCGACCTCGTTCAGCGCTTTCAGCATCTCCACGATGGCCACCAGGTGGCGGTACGGGAAGACCAGGCTCAAGTCTCCCGGCGTCGCCTGGGGAAGCGTGGGAGTGGTCAGGCACTTTTTCATCCTTTCCGGCGTGCTCCGGTGTCCTTCAATCAAATCCCCCAGCCGCTGCACGATCACCCCGCCGCCCAACAGGTTGGCCAGGCTGGCCACGTAGCGGCCGTAGGCGATGGGCTCCTTAAACGGCTCGGTGAACGTTTTGCTGACCAGCACGGCAAAGTTGGTGTTGTTCGTCTTTTTATAAGCGTGGCTGTGGCCGTTGACCGTCACCAGCCCGTCGATGTTTTCCAGTACCACTTCTCCGTACGGATTCATGCAAAAAGTGCGCACTTTATCGTCAAAAGCCCGGGAATAGTAAATAAACTTGGATTCGTAGAAAACATTGGTCAGCGGCTCCATTATCGCGGCGGGAACTTCCACCCGCACCCCGATATCCACCGGGTTGACCTCTGTGCGCAGCCCCAGCCGCTGTGCTTCCCGGGCCAGCCATTCGGCTCCCTCGCGGCCGGGCGCCAGGACGACGTGCCTGGCGGAAATTTTTTCTCCTCCGGCGGTGACTACCCCTTTCACCCGGCCCGTCTCTGTCCAAACCGATTCCACCGGGCAGGAAGTACGGATTTCCACGCCGCGCTCCGTTAAATAATCCTGCATGCGCTGTAAAATTTCTTTGCAGCGCCCGGTGCCCAGGTGGCGGATGGCCACCGGGATCAACTTGAGTTCGGCCTGCGCCGCCTTGTGTTGAAATTCGCGGATTTTTTCGGTTTGCTCCAGCCCGTAGATGTTTTTGGGGGCGCCGAACTGGAGGTAAAGATCGTCGATATAGTTAATTAATTCTTGCAGCGACGATTCACCGAGATATTGCTCCAGGCTCCCGCCGATTTCCGGGGACAGAGTCAGCTTCCCGTCGCTGAAGGCGCCTGCGCCGCCCCACCCGCAAATGGTGGCGCAGGGGTTGCAATGGAAACAGTTATTCTTTTTTTCTCTGGCCAAACAAATCCTTTTCTCCAGATCCTTCCCCTTTTCCAGAATGAGCACTTTTAAATCTTGTTTATTTTTAACCAGTTCGAGGGCCGTAAAGATTCCCGCCGGCCCCGCCCCGGCAATAATCACGTCGTAGGTCAAATGGAAATTCTCTCCCCGTCAAAAAAATAGCATTTTTCTTGATATGTGCCATCCTGATCATAACAAAGGCGCCCCTTCTGTGTCAAGGCGCGACCCGGATGGATTGCCGGGCATGGGCGCCAAAAACGAAAGGGGGCGGCTAGAGACGGTTATCCACGGCGAAAAGGGTATTCCGGCCAGCAAAGCACGAGAAAGTGGTGAAGGATTTTCGCCGTAATCCCCCAGATAAAATATTTGCCGTATTCAAAGTAATAGACGGGAAACGACCAGCACTTCAGCCACTGGGGCCGGTAACCCGGAGGGACTTTCGCAAAAGGAAAGTCGCCGCTGTACCGGGTGGCCACCTCGGTGGTGGCGATGCCCGGGGGATGAGTCAAGAAAAATTCGACCGGAACGGTAAAAACTTCGGCTACTTCTTCCGGATTGGGGTTAAAATTCCCGGTCAAAATTTCCCCTGCGTAAGGGTAAACCAGCCTTCCCTGGGGGGTAGGAAGAATGTCCAAAGGGCCGAGCACCCGGACGTGTTTCCTCTGAATACCAAGTTCTTCCACTGTTTCCCGGACGGCGGCGGCCTGTGGATTTCGGCGCTCCACAGGTTCCACGCGGCCGCCGGGAAAACAGATCTCCCCCGGTTGAATTTTCAGGTTTTCGGCGCGCACTTCAAAAAGGACGTGGAGACCGCCTTCTCTTTCAATTAAAGGCAGCAGCACCGCCGAAACAAAAAAATTGTCCTCCTCCATAATACCGGGCTTTCGGTTGGCCAGCCGGTCAAGAATGAATTGCATGGAGACTCCCTGCATTTTTTCTTTTTCTCTTCCGATGAATCTTTTATTTCGACTCGCAAAGCTAAAATCCTGTCAAATTTTCCGGGTCAATCAAAAATCAAATGGAATAAAAGGTGCTCCTCTCAACGAAGCAGAATAAATAAAGGCACTAAG
>DAISHP010000369.1:0-2524 GCA_036822475.1 Bacillota bacterium | reverse complement strand
GCCAGCAAAATCGCCATCGGTTTAAACCTGGACGAAATAAAAAACGCCGTTACCGGCAAGACTTACGCCTGTTTTGAGCCTTCGCTCGATTACGTGGTGATCAAGTTTCCCCGCTGGCCCTTCGATAAATTTACCCTGGCCGACCGGAAGCTGGGCACCCAGATGAAGGCCACCGGAGAGGTCATGGCCATCGACCGCACTTTCGAGGGTGCGCTCTTAAAGGCGGTCCGCTCCCTGGAGATCGGCATTAAAGGGCTTTACTTCCCGGATTTCGCCCGGCTGACCGACGGGGAGATTGAGGAAAAGCTGGCGGCGGCCGACGATACCCGGATTTTTGTCATCGCCGAAGCCCTGCGCCGGGGGATGCTGGTTTCGCACATTCACCGCTTGAGCAAAATTGACCCCTTCTTCCTGGAAAAAATTGAGAACATCATTGACCTGGAAATCAAACTGCGATCCAAAAGGAAGGCGGGCCTGAACACTGGACTACTGGCGGCGGCGAAAAAAATGGGCTTTGCCGATGCTTACCTGGCGCAGGCGGCCGGAGTAAGCGAGGAGGAAGTACACAGCTTGCGCCGCCGGCACGGCATCCGCCCCATATATAAAATGGTTGATACCTGCGCGGCCGAGTTTGAGGCCGTCACTCCGTATTACTATTCCTGTTACGATGACGAAGACGAAGCCCCGCCGACGCCCCGCCGGAAAGTGGTGGTGCTGGGGGCGGGACCCATTCGCATCGGCCAGGGGATCGAGTTCGATTATTGTTCGGTCCATTCCGTCTGGGCGCTGCGCCAGGAGGGGGTGGAGGCAATCATCATCAACAACAACCCGGAGACAGTGAGCACCGACTTCGACACCGCCGACCGGCTTTACTTCGAGCCGCTGACCGCCGAGGACGTGCTCCACGTACTGGAAAAAGAAAAGCCGGAAGGCGTCATCGTGCAGTTTGGCGGCCAGACGGCAATCAACCTGGCCTGGCCGCTGGCGAGAGCGGGAGTGAACATTCTCGGCACCTCTGTCGACGATATCGACCGGGCCGAGGACAGGGAGCGGTTCGACCAGCTGCTTGTTGCCCTGGACATTCCCAAGCCGCCGGGAAAAGCAGCCTTTTCCATCGAGGAAGCCGTCGCCATTGCCGACCGGATTGGCTTTCCCGTTCTGGTTCGGCCTTCTTACGTGCTGGGCGGACGGGCCATGGAAATAGTGGAAAACAACGCGGAACTGCTCGGCTATATGGCCAGCGCCGTGAAGGTAACCCCCGAACACCCTGTGCTGGTGGATAAATATCTGCTGGGCGAAGAACTGGAGGTGGACGCCATCGCGGACGGAGAAACGGTGTTCATCCCGGGGATTATGAAGCACGTGGAGCGCGCGGGCGTTCACTCGGGGGACAGCATTGCGGTTTACCCTGTCCACTCCCTAAGTGACGCCGTGAAGCAGCAGATCGTGGACTATACCACCCGGCTGGCGCTGGCTTTAAACGTGCGCGGGATGATTAACATCCAGTATGTTTTGCACCAGGGGAAGGTTTACGTCCTGGAGGTGAACCCCCGCGCCAGCCGGACCGTGCCGTACATGAGCAAAATTACGGGCATCCCGATGGTGAACCTGGCCACGAAAGTAATTTTAGGACGCACTTTAAAAGAGCTGGGTTACGCGGGGGGTCTTTACCCTGAGGGGGGCCTGGTGGGAGTGAAAGCGCCCGTCTTCAGCTTTGCCAAGCTCCTCCAGGTCGACATTTCCCTGGGGCCCGAAATGAAGTCTACCGGGGAGGTAATGGGCTTAAACCAGAGCTACCCGGTGGCCCTTTACAAATCGCTGGTGGCGGCGGGTTACGCCATCCCGAAAAACGGTACTGTGCTGGCCACGATTGCGGATAAGGATAAAGAAGAGGCGCTGCCGATCGTCCGCGGCCTGGCCGGGCTGGGCTACCGGCTCTGCGCCACGGCAGGGACGGCCGGATTTTTGCGCCGGGCCGGGCTGCCGGTGGAGCAGGTCAAAAAGGTGCGGGAGGGTTCGCCGAATATTGTGGATTTAATTCGCAGCGGGAAAATCCACCTGGTGATCAATACGTTGACCAGGGGAAGGATGCCCGAGCGCGACGGCTTCCGGATCCGCCGGGCGGCCGTGGAGCACGGCGTTCCCTGCCTGACTTCGCTGGACACCGCCCGGGCCATTCTGGAGGTATTGACGGCGATCAAGGAAGGTGATCCGGTCGAACTGGTTCCTTTGCAGGAAATATCGTAAGGGCAGGGGATAGGGATTAGGGATTAGGGGATAGGGATTAATAGGGAATTAGACCTTCATGCCGCTTTTGTGGCACCAGCAGAGGATGAAAATTAGCGAAGGTTATTTTCAGGGCAAAAGCAACAAGGCACTGAGGCACTTAAGGCGCAAAGAAACAGAGGTGATCTGAATATTTTACTTTGTGCCTTTGTGCCTGGGAACTTTGTGCCTGATATTTCAGGGTAGACCCTCATGCCGCTTTTTCGCGGCACCAACAGATGATGAAAATTAGCGAGCG
>DAISHP010000368.1:0-2531 GCA_036822475.1 Bacillota bacterium | reverse complement strand
AGCAGGCAGTCATCGAAATGTATAAATTGCACGAAAACGATACCGGCTCGCCGGAAGTGCAGGTGGCTCTTTTAACCCGGCGCATCAACAACCTTACCGAGCACCTGAAAATCCATAAAAAAGATTTCCATTCCCGGCGCGGGCTTTTAAAGATGGTCGGCCACCGGCGGGCGCTGTTGAATTACCTGCGGGAGCGTAATTTCGAACGTTACCGCACGTTGATTGAAAAGTTGGGTCTGCGCAGGTAGGTAAATGACGGGAGAAGCGGGGGTTAGCCCCGCTTTTTCTAAAATTTTGCGCTAACGGAGAGCATAAACCATAATAAAATTGAAGAGGAAACAGGAGGTTTAATTTTTTATGCCTGAAGAACAAAGAATTCTGGAAAGGGAAATCGAGATCGGAGGCCGGCGGCTGACCCTGCAACTGGGCAAAGTGGCCCGGCAGGCCGGCGGCTCCGTTCTGGTCCGGTACGGCGATACGGTGGTGCTGGTCACGGCCACTATGGCGCCGGAGATCCGCGAAGGAATCGATTTTTTCCCGCTGACGGTGGATTACGAAGAGAGGCTTTACGCGGTGGGCCGGATCCCCGGCGGATTCATCAAGCGCGAAGGCCGGCCCAGTGAAAAGGCCATTTTGAGCGCCCGTCTGATTGACCGTCCCATCCGTCCGCTTTTCCCCAAGGGTTTCCGGAACGAGGTGCAGGTGGTGGCCACCGTCCTCTCCGTCGACCAGGACAACGCGCCGGAGATCACCGCCATGATCGGGGCTTCCGCCGCCCTGCACGTCAGCGAGATTCCTTTTGGCGGGCCCATCGGCGGCGTGATCGTGGGCCTGGTGGACGGGCAGTTTGTCCTCAACCCCACCCTGGCCCAGGCGGAGAAAAATCAACTGCATCTCGTCGTGGCGGGTACAGAGGAAGCCGTGATGATGGTGGAGGCCGGTGCCCGGGAGGTGCCCGAGGAAACCATTATCGAGGGGATCGCCTGCGGGCACGAAAAGATTAAAGAAATTGTCAATTTTATAAAAGTTTTCCGGGAAGAGGCCCTGGCCCTCGGCCTGGCAAGGCCGAAATGCGAGCCGGTAATCGAGGAAATTAATCCGGAGGTGGAGCGGGCCATCGCCGGTGGGGCGGAGGAAAAAATCAGGGCCGCGGTGCAGCGCTGCATCAACGAAAGGCTGGACAAAAAAGAAAGGGAAAAAATCTTCGAAGAAACGAAAACCCAGCTGGCGCAGGCGTATTTAGAAACCTTCCCGGAAGAGGAGAAAAGCATTCAAAGGATTTTGGAAAACGTGGAAAGGAAAATCGTCCGGGAGTTCATCCTCAAGCACAAAATCCGCATCGACGGCCGGGCTTTAGACGAGGTTCGCCCGCTCGCCATCGAAGTGGGGATTTTGCCCCGGACGCACGGTTCGGCGCTTTTCCGGCGGGGGCAAACGCAGGTGCTTTCCACCGTGACCCTGGGCCCCATTTCCGACGAGCAGATTTTAGACGGGCTGGATGTGGAAGAAACCAAACGGTTCATGCACCATTACAATTTTCCGCCGTATAGCGTTGGCGAGGTAAGGCCCATCCGGTCCCCGGGGCGCCGGGAGATCGGGCACGGCGCGCTGGCCGAGCGGGCGCTGGAGGCGGTTATTCCGGGGGAGGACGTCTTTCCCTACACCATCCGGATTGTGTCCGAGGTCCTGGAATCCAACGGCTCCACCTCCATGGGGAGCGTTTGCGGCAGCTGTTTAAGCCTGATGGACGCCGGCGTGCCGATCAAGGCCCCGGTTTCCGGGGTGGCCATGGGCCTGGTGAAAGAGGGCGACGAAGTGGCCGTATTGACGGACATTCAGGGGATTGAAGACCACCTGGGGGACATGGATTTTAAAGTGGCCGGTTCGGCCAGCGGGGTAACGGCCCTGCAGATGGATATCAAGATCCCCGGGGTGACGAAGGAAATCCTGGCGAAGGCCCTGGCCCAGGCCCACGAGGGGCGGATGTACATCCTGCAAAAGATGCTGGAAGTGATTCCCGCCTACCGCCCGGAACTGTCGCCGTACGCGCCGCGCATCCTGCACATGGTCATTGATCCGGATAAAATACGGGACGTCATCGGTCCCGGCGGCCGGATTATTAAAAAGATCATTGAAGAAACCAACGCCGAAATCGATATTGAAGACGACGGCCGGGTTTTTATCGCCGCCGTTGACCCCAAGGGGGGCCAGCGGGCGATGGAAATTATCGAAAGCCTGACGAAGGAAGTCGTTACCGGCGCCATCTACACCGGAAAAGTTACCCGGGTAACCGATTTCGGCTGTTTCGTGGAAATTATTCCGGGAGTCCTGGGCCTGCCCGGCAAGGAGGGCCTGGTTCACATCTCGCAGCTGGCGCACCAGCGCGTCAACAAGGTGGAAGATGTGGTGAAGGAAGGCGATACCATCGTGGTCAAGGTGCTGGGCTACGATAACCAGGGACGGCTGCGCCTTTCCCGCAAAGACGCCCTGCCGGCTGAACCCAGGCGCACCCCCGGGGCGGGAGCCGCGGC
>DAISHP010000367.1:0-2542 GCA_036822475.1 Bacillota bacterium | reverse complement strand
AAAATGTGGCAAGGAGAAACAAGGAGGGAAAATCTATGGCCAATCCCCTCACTTCTTTAACTCCCCTTTTGGAAACTCTGGCTAAGAATATTGACGTTCTTCCAGCAGCAGGAAAGGCTATTGAAGATTATTTGCACCCTGATCCAGAAGAATTAGAAGATATCCTCATCAACCGGGAAGTGGAAGAGGTTACTGCTTTTGCGGAGACTCCAGAGCCCTCTCTTTCTGATCTATACCGGCCCGTTTTCCCCTTGTTTCGAAAGGATAAACCTTTTTACCGCTTTTTTATCGATGGCTGTATCCAGACTTATTTTCTGGGCACGGGTATTGAAGCAGGGCGTACTTTTCCAATTGAGTTAGCGCAGATCGGTGCTGCAGTTGTGGAACGCGACCATAATGGTGATCTTAAAGTATTGGCCAGGGAACATAAAGTTCTCTTGCTTATACCGAAGGGAGAAAAGGGTGTTTCGGATGGGGTCTGGCAGCTGCTTGAGCGCTGCAAACCTGCTGACGGTGTGATTGAGGTCCTTAACGTTGATGTCCGCCATGCCCTCACTGGTGATCGAGATGATCTGGATTTGCGGAATAAAGCAGGGGCAAAGGCCAGGCACAGGATGCACGAACTGGAGATAGAGCTGATTAAAAAAACGGATACCTTGCGTGATGAAGACAACTGGCTGATTCTAGACGGGGCCGTAAAACTGGATGAGTTCGTGGAAAGCCCTTATCTCATCGGGGTTGCTAAATCTTTCCGGAAAAATCCGCAGTTTTATTTTGGGCGCAGACGCAGGGGACGCCAGGAGGACCGCCGGGATGTTACTGCTATTTTGGCAGGCTTACCCCACATGCACCGGACTGCGGCTTTTAGCGCTTATGTGGGTAAGGTGGCTTTTTGGTACGTTCGCTTACGCGAACAGAAAGAATTGGATTACCCGCTGATGGGCGTGGTCAAGGTTGAGCTTCCCCGTCCTGATGGCACGCCTGTCGAAGCAGAGCTCGCCGATTTGATTTCCCGAACGTTAGTAGCGGAAAGAAACGTTACGCCGTACGGAAGAGACAGGCGGTGGCACTGTCACCTTTACCCTATTTTTATTGCTGAACAAGCAATTAAAAGCGCTTTTTATTCTAAAGAAGTATTACTTGGCGCAATTCGTTGGCCCCAGCGTTAAAGAAAATCAAAAAATAAGGAGTGATCCTTAGTGGTAATTGATGATGGGTTAGAATTGATCAACAGAGAAAGGATGTCCGGGAATCAAGAAGCCAATACCCCTCGTAACCCTTTAGGTCGTACTTCTGCTACCGAACGTGACGCAAGCACTTCCGATAAATTTAGTTTTTGGCTGGCACCAAATGTTATCGTAAACCCCTTTGATATTGTCGAGGTAGAACAGGTCAGCCCGCCAGGGCAAGAGCCGAGTAAGACCTACGGGTTGGTAACGATTCTTGAACATCGTACCGATGCCCCTAACCATCTAGCCAATTTTATCTCTAATAACTTTGGGGAATTGAATGAAGAACCAAATACTTTGCGCCAGGGTACTACCGTTGCTAAAGTAAATGTTTTAAGCAACAATAAAGATATTTATATGCCGGTGGCCAATGAACGCCTGGTTTACTTTGCTGATCCTGGTGGCATTGAAGAAGCTTTAGGGATTACCGAGATGCCCGTTTCGGAGCGGGTGCCGGCCGGCCTTATTAAAATGAGCAACGGGGCTTCAGCAGTGGCCTACCTGGATAGGCGGTATATCTTGGGGCCGGAGTCTGCCCACATTAATATTTCCGGCATCAGCGGCCTGGCTACAAAAACAAGTTACGCGATGTTCATCATCCAGTCCATCTTACAAAAAGCCAGCGACCCAGGTAAAATTGCGGTGATTATTTTAAACGTCAAACAGGCCGACCTTTTGCAAATAGATAAGCCCGGCCCATCTCTTCCTGTGGAGGAGATGGAAAAATGGGAAGCCCTCGGCCTAGACCCCCGTCCTTTTCAAAATGTGGTCTATCTTTTGCCGCGGAGCGAAAATAATCCGGGGCGGCCAAATAGCTTTTATGAGCCCGGCAATTATAAGATCTATGCCTACGACCTTGATGCCGCGGCCGATAAGCTCGATTTGCTATTTACAAATGTTTCCGATCCGACGGGTACAATGGATGCCATTATTGGGGACATTATGCAGGGGATTGTTAATAACGAAGGAGAATTTAGAAATGTGCATAGCTGGAATAGCCTTTTAAACGGCCCGCCCCTTTTCAGAGACGGGCAGACGCAGAGGTGGGGCGATCATCATAAATCCTCCGTGGGAAAATTCCGCCGCAATCTCCGCCGCCTGGTAAGAACAAGGCAATCAGGGATTTTTGTGGACGCCCGGGCTCGTCACGAAGTGGTGCTCAGCGATGAAATCAGAAAAATCAAGGGCGGCTATACTTATGTAGTCGATATTGCCAAACTTTACGATGATGAGCAAACCCTTGTCTTTGGTGACTTGCTGCGTACTGTTTACGAACTAAAGGCAGAGGAACCGGAAGATCGCCGCGAACCCGT
>DAISHP010000366.1:0-2593 GCA_036822475.1 Bacillota bacterium | reverse complement strand
GTTCCCGGTGATATTTCCTGGGCGATGCGGCTGCCGGAGGCCCTTGCCGATTTAAATTTTTTAGGCCTTTTACCGGGCTTGAAAATTTGCGTGCAGGGAAATCACGATTACTGGTGGCAGAGCGTTTCGAAAATACGCGCCGTATTGCCGCCCAGCGTGCGTCTGATCCAGAACGACCACGTCCGGCTGAAGGACCTGGCCATTTGCGGGGCCAGGGGGTGGCTGTGCCCCGACGGAATGAATTTTCAAGACCACGATTTAAAGATTTACCGGCGGGAGTTGATCCGGCTGGAAAATTCCCTTTCCAGCGTAAGCCCTCCGGCCCGGGAGATCATAGTCTTAATGCATTACCTGCCGACCAACGAGAAACACGAATACAGCGGTTTTATCGAGTTGTTTCAAAAATACAGGGTAAAAAAAGTAGTCTACGGGCACCTGCACGCCCGGGCCTATCGTTATCGCCTGCCGGATCGCGCCTGGGGCATCTCCTTTTACCTGGCGAGCGCGGATTATTTAAATTTCACGCCCCGGTTAATCACCTGTTGGCCGGATGAATAAAACATTCTAAGCCGGGCGCCTCTTTTCCTGCCGGTCCAGTAGGTTTTTCCGGGCGGGAGGACTTCCGGAGGAACTATCTAATATATAATATAAAGGTATTCATAAGTAATTTTAATTGGGGGAGCATTTTTCGTTCCTTGAACAAAAGGGGGAGGGGCAAGATGGCAAGATTTATTTGCGATACCTGCGGTGAAGAAGTCCAGATTATTGACGGCATTGTTTCGTGGACCAGGGAAGAAAAAGTACTCAAAAATTTCCGGCTCACCCATAAAAATGAGGTGAAAAGCGGGTGCCAGCCGGAGAATAACCGCTACCGGGAGTTGTATACTTTAACGCTGGCCAGCGGCTTTATGGAATTTGTTCAGTATTTACTGGAGCGCTGGGAAGACGGCCTGGTACTGGGCGACCCCGATACCCTGCAAAAGGTCATGCGTCAGCTCAGCCTGCACATGCATGAAAAACTGTTCATGCTGGTGGAGGAGTAAGAAGAAAACCGCCAGGACGCTTAAAAACAGGGATTAGGGGTTAGGGATAGACAATCATTGCTGTGATTGTTTTCATCCCTTATGGAGAGAAAGTAAGTTCATGGCGAGAGCAGTCCTTTAGCATCCATTGTGTTCTTTGCGTCCTGGCGGTTTTCAGAGCTATTTTTTGGCGGTCAAACCAAGCTCCGCGGCCAGTTCCGTAAAGGCGGGCAGGGAGTTGATTACCGTTTGTCTGGGCACGCTGTAGGAAAGCCGGAAGTAACCGGGCAGGCCGAAACCCGCGCCGGGAACGAGCAGGATGTTGTATTTTTGGGCCAACCGGACAAACTCTACGTCGTCCGGGAGCGGAGAGCGCGGAAAAAGGTAAAAAGCCCCCTGCGGTTTAATCATTGCAAAACCTAAAGCAGTCAGGTGATCGTAAAGCAGGTTGCGCTTTTCCAGGTACTCCGCGGTATCTGCCGGCTCCCTCTGCAGGCGGGCGACCAGCCGCTGCATCAACGCCGGGGCGTTCACAAAACCCAGCGTCCGGTTGCAAAAAACCAGTCCTTCAAAAAGCAGCCCGGCATCCTGGATTTCCGGATGGATGGCGATGTAGCCGATCCTTTCGCCGGCGAGAGCCAGGTCCTTGCTGTGGGAAGTGACCACAATGCTGTTGCGGAAGGACTTGAAAACGCTGGGTACCTTTACTCCATCGTAAACAATTTTGGCGTACGGTTCGTCGGAAATAAGGTAGATGGTGGTGCCGAATTCTTCTTCTTTTGTTTTTAAAAGCGTTCCCAGTTGATTTAGGCAGGCTTCCGGGTAAACCACCCCCGTGGGGTTATTAGGCGAGTTAATGATGATTGCCTTTGTTTGCGGGGTGATGGCGGTTGCCAGCGCGTCGAAATCAGGCTGAAAGTCCGGCCGGGTCCGCACCTCCTTAATTGAGCCACCGTGGTTATCGACGTAAAACCGGTATTCCATAAAATAGGGGGCCAGGACGATGACTTCGTCGCCGGGGTTTAAGAGGGTTTTCAGCACCACGTTCAGGCCGCCGCCGGCGCCGCAGGTCATGACGATGTGGTTTGGACGGAAGGGCAGTCCCGTATCTTCGGTCAGCACCCGGGCGATGGCCTCCCTGGTCTCCGGATAGCCCGCGTTGCTCATGTATCCGTGCATTCCGGGGAGCGGATTTAAAGCCAGTTTTTTGAGTTCTTCCCGGAAAGTCAGCGGCGGTTCCACACCGGGGTTGCCCAGGGTAAAATCAAATACTTTGTCGGGACCGTGAATAGCGGTCAGGCGCGCTCCCTCTTCAAACATTTTTCTGATCCAGGAAGCCCTGGTCAGGTTTTCTTTAATTTTGGCGCTGATCGACATTTATTTTCCCCCTCGCAAAAGTGAAATTTACATGTTTATCTTCTCCCTTTGCTGTAAAAAACCTGCTTTAGCTAAAAATCTTATGGGAACATTTGTTCCCTCCGTAAAAAATAAAAAAAGAATTAAAAAAAGAGGCACAAAGGCCCACAGACACAAAGAAAAGTAGCAAATATTTTACTTTGTACCTTCGTGCC
>DAISHP010000365.1:0-2604 GCA_036822475.1 Bacillota bacterium | reverse complement strand
ACAGTTAAGATGGGATTGTTTGGTGGCTGATATTAAACATTTGCGTTGAAAGCATCATCATGAGCGACGGCGGGAAAATCGTGAAGGTGCCCATCCGCACCCTGGACGAGTACCACTTTCGCTTTGACCGGGGGAAGCAAAAACATGTCGGGCAGGGGGACGGCAAAAGCAAGGTGGGAGACGTCCTGGCCCAGGAGCCGCAATCCAAAGGCGGAACGGGGAAGGGCGCGGGTGAAGAGCCCGGGGTGGATTACTACGAGGCGGAAATCACGATCGACGAGCTGGCCGGGATAATCTTCGAAGACCTGGGTCTGCCCAACCTGCAGCCGAAGAAAAAGCCCGAGCTTCCTGCGGATACCGTTGAATTCAAGGACATCCGCAAAAAAGGGATCAGCAGCAACATCGACCGGAAACGGACGATTTTAGAGGCCATCAAGCGCAACGCTTTAAAAGGGGGGCAGGGCTTGACCAAAATCACCCCCGACGACTTGCGTTATAAAACCTGGGACCTGACCCATAAACAAGAATCGAACGCCGTGGTTCTGGCGATGATGGACACCAGCGGCTCGATGGGCCCGTACGAGAAGTACATCGCCCGCAGTTTCTTTTTCTGGATGGTGCGCTTTTTGCGGACCAAATACCAAAACGTACAGATTGTTTTTCTGGCCCACCACGTGGAGGCCAGGGAAACCACGGAGGAGGAATTTTTCACCAGGGGCGCCAGCGGCGGCACCCGCTGCTCCTCGGTTTACAGGCTGGCTTTGGAAATCATCCAAAACCGCTACAACCCGCGGGATTACAACATCTACGCCTTCCATTTCTCCGACGGGGATAACCTGGCTCCGGACAACGAGTTATGCATCAAGCTGGTTCAGGATTTGCTCCAGGTCTGCAATCTGGTCGGCTACGGGGAAATTGAAGGGCCTTATTACTACACCAGCACGCTGCGCTCGGCCTACAAAAAGATTAGCGACCCTAAATTCATCGTGGTCACCATCAAGGACAAAAGCGGCGTTTACCCGGCGCTGAAGAAATTCTTTTCCCCGGCGCAGGATAGGGATCAGGAGACAGGGATCAAGGGTTAGGGGGATAAGGATTTGGATGCAGAATAAGGATCAGGCGCGGTAGACCGCCATACCGCCAGCGGCACTTTGTGCCTGGCATTTTGTGGGTGGGGGGATCGGCTGTGCAGAACGAGTTACGGCTGCTGGAAGAAGCCGTGGAGAAAATAACGGCCAAAGCCAGGGAGTTCGGGCTGGATTTTTACGACATGTACTTTGAGATCTGCCCGGCGGATGTGATTTATACCTTCGGTGCCTATGGCATGCCCACCCGGTTCTCGCATTGGACCTTTGGTAAAGCCTACCACAAAATGAAAACGATGTACGACTACAACCTGAGCAAAATTTATGAACTGGTGATCAACTCCGACCCCTGTTACGCCTTTTTGCTGGAAGGGAACTCCTTGATTCAAAATAAAATGGTCATCGCCCACGTCTTGGCCCACAGCGACTTTTTTAAAAACAACGCGCACTTCCGGAAGACGGCGGGACATATGGTGGAATCCATGGCCAGCGCCGCTCAGCGGTTCCGGGAATACGAGCTTAAACACGGGCGGGATAAGGTGGAAGGCTTCCTGGACGCCGTGATTTCCATCCAGGAGCATGTGGACCCCTACCCCCGGAAAAGCGGGAGGACGGAGGAAGATCGGCCGGCAGCGAAAAAGGGGGAAAGCTGCGCTTGGGCCGGCAGCAGCAGGGGCTGCGCGGCAGCCGGTGCCGGGGCCGGGCAAAGCTGCGCCGGGGCGGGGGGCGGCAAAACCGGGGGAACCTGCGCGGCGCCCGGAGGCACCTGTGCCGGCGCCAGAACCGGAGCAGGCAGCGGCGGGAGCGGGGGCGGAACCAACGCCGGCGGCGCCCGGAAGCGCCGGGAAACCCCCTACGATGACCTCTGGGAGCTGGATGACCGTGGGAGCGAGTGTCCCGGTCAGAAAGAAGAAACCAAAAAATTTCCCGAACAGCCGGAGAAGGATCTGCTCCTCTTCATCATGGAACACGCCCGCGACCTGGAGGAATGGCAGCGCGACGTCATCTCCGTAGTCCGCCAGGAAATGCTGTATTTCTGGCCGCAGATGGAGACCAAAATTATGAACGAAGGGTGGGCCACGTACTGGCACCTGCGCATTATGCGGGAGATTGACCTCACCGAGGAGGAGACCATCGAGTTTGCCAAAATGCACGCCGGGGTCATCCAAACCTCGCGCTTTCGTTTAAACCCTTATTATCTGGGTCTAAAGATATTTGAAAGCATCGAAAAGCGGTGGGATGAGCCCTCGGAGGAGGAAAGGAAGAAGTTTGGCCGTGCCGGCGGGGAAGGGAGAAAGAAAATTTTTGAGGTGCGGGAGTTGGAGAACGACGTTTCCTTTCTGCGGAACTACCTGACAGAGGAGCTGGTCAAGGAGATGGACTTGTACCTGTATAAAAAACAGGGGCAGGAGTGGAAGATCGTCGAGAAAGACTGGGAGAAGGTCCGGGACGGAATTGTGGCCGGCCTGACCAACTGCGGATACCCCTATCTTGTGGTGGAAGACGGCGACTTTAACAG
>DAISHP010000364.1:0-2611 GCA_036822475.1 Bacillota bacterium | reverse complement strand
GCCCAGCTTTTATTTTTATTGTTTCTTGGGGTGCCGGGGCAAATAAATCCTCCTTTCCGCCTTCGCCTTTGCCTTCCACCGATCGGTAGGCGCTTAAGTCACCGATTGAAGCCTTTCTTTCTGGGCTGCCCGCAGGCTCCGCCCTCCCTCCCCGGAACTCTGCGGATTTGGGTTGCGAAGACAAGCCGGCAAGCCGCTCCGCCGGCAATTTCGGCATCAGCCCCGGCCCGGCCAGGCCGTACCAGAAGGAAGTGATCCCCAAGGCAAAAATTAAAATTGCCGCCACAGCCAGTTTCGGCCAGAGCCCGGCGTCGGAACGAAACAAGCCGGAAACCGCCCGGAAACCGGCCCGGAGATCTGCTTGCCGGGGAACCTTCCGGCTTTTCCCGGAGAACGCGGGCGGCGTTTTGGCGGCGGGGAAACGGGGCGCGGGCGGGAGTGCCTGCCCCCCGGCCGGAAATGCAGCCGGTCCTGCGGAGACACCCTCCGGGAAAGAACGGCTCTCCCTGGCCAGGCGCTCCCTTAGCCGGGAGCGGAAGGCCGGCCCCGGGGCAAGTTCCGGCAGCTGCCGGAAAATCTGGACGGCTGCCCGTAATTCCGCCAGTTCGCGGCGGCAGGCGGAACAGCTCTTTAAGTGGCTGGAAACAATATTTTTTTCGGAGGGTTCCAGCTCGCCGTCAAGGTAAGGAGATAGCAACGCCAGGACTTTCCTGCAATCCATGTCCTATCCCTCCTTACCTCCTAGACGGGGAAGGATTCGAAAATGTTTCCGCTGCGCCAATAATTTTTGCTTGAAGGCCTGGCGGGCCCGGCTGAGCCGGGATTTCACCGTTCCCGGGGAAATGTCCAGGGCGGCGGCAATTTCATCGTAAGTCATTCCTTCCACTTCCCGCATCAGGAGAATCAAACGATAATCATCCGCCAGCGAGTTCAGGATCCCCTGGACGGCTTCACTCATTTCCCATCTTTCCAGGGCGGTTTCCGGGCAGCCGTCACCCTGGTCCGGAATGGAGATTCCCCCGGATGAAGTCATCAAATCATCCAAAGAAGCTTTCGGCTGCCTCCTTTTTTTCCTCAATTCATCGCGGCAAACGTTGGCCGTGACCTGGTGCAGCCAGGCCGCAAAACTGCCGTCCTCGCGCAGAGTGGGCAGGGATTGAAAAACCTTGATAAAAGTTTCCTGGGCCAGGTCGTGCGCATCGGCCCAATTACCCACAAAACGGTAAACGAGGGTGAAGACCTTTTTTTCATAAAGACGCATCAGTTCCTCAAAAGCATCCAGGTCGCCGGCTTTGCTTTTTTTGATCAGCTCGGCTAAAAAATCCAAAATAATTCAACCCCTGGAGTCTTTTCACTTTAAAATTCGACACCTTTATGTTCACAGTCCTGCCGAAAGCCGGAAAAGCAATCAGAAAAACCAAATAAATCTTAACTGCCCGGCCAAAAGCAAAACGCAGAAAGCAAAGTACCGGCTCAGGCATTCTTTTTAAGCCGGGGGTGATCCTGGCAACGCGGGTAAAACCGACCAGAGAAGACTTTCTTTTTCGCCGTCAGGGCGAGGTGGAAAACTTCCTCTGGCAAGTTCTGCTTACGCAATCCCGTTTAAGAAAGCCTTTACATTTTTGCCCAGGACGTCGTGGTTGTAGCCCCCTTCCAGAACGGCAAAGAGTCTTCCTCCGCAAACCGCAACCGCGTAATCCCGAAGGATTTTGCCGATGGCAGTATAGTCCTCGGTCGTCAAAAGACCGCCCCAATCTCTTTCGTGCCGGTCAAAACCCGCCGAGACAGCAACCAGGTCGCACCCTGGCTGGACGTCTAAAAATTCCCTGAGGTCGTCCAGAAAAACCTGCCGATTATGCCCTTCCACGTGATGATAAACCACCTCCGGCACTCTGGCAAAAATATTGGCTGTACCGTCGCCGTAATGGAGGTCGAAGTCTACAATTAAAACCTTCTTAATCCTTCCCGCAGCGCGCAGCTTCTCCACCGCGATGGCCACATTATTAAACCAGCAAAATCCCCAGCTGGAACCGGGGCTGGCGTGGTGTCCCGGGGGCCGGACCAGACCGAAGGCACGCTCTCCCCCCATGGCCAGCTCCGCGGCTAAAATCCCTCCGCCGGCGGCCAGTAAAGCCATTTCGTAAATCTGGCCCCTTTGTTTCACCCGTTCGATATGCGCTGCCTGGTGAACGAGTCTGACGTCGTCCTCGCGCGCCGGAATCGGCACTGTAAACGTAAACTCCCCCTGCAGTTCCGCGGCAATACAATCCATCCGGCCGTACGCAGCAGCAGGATCGGATGCGTAAACCTCTTTATAGCGCTCGTGAAAAACCACCTTCATCGCAAAACCTCCCTCGAAAATAGTCGTCAGTAAAGTTAAGTGCCAGGCACTTAACTTATTGACTTATGCCCTCATTTTTCTTTCTTTACGCTAAAGCGAATTTGAGAATGAACTCGCTTGATCAATTTTCATTATTAATGGCGGGAACGAACGTTTCTTATGGGAAACTCCTCAGAAAATAGAGGCACAGAGGCAACAGGCACAAAGGCACAAAAGAAAATATGCCTGCCTTAGGCCTCATTTTCATGATTAATGGCGAGAACGAATGTT
>DAISHP010000363.1:0-2613 GCA_036822475.1 Bacillota bacterium | reverse complement strand
GGCCTGGGGCTCACCGACCTGGCTCCCCTGCTGGCCTTTATCGCCGTTTATTTGCTTGTCAATCATCTGCTTGTTTATCTTTACCTTTTGCCCGGACGGCGCCGCTACCCCCTTCTGGCCTGGGCCGACGCCTTCCGCTGGGACGCCCTGACCTATCTTTTCGGCACCCCCTTCGGTGTTTTGATGGACCTTCTGTACCGGCAGGTGGGGGTGGCCGGCTCCCTTTTATTGTTTTTGCCCATGCTGATTGGGCAGTTCGTTTTGCGCCTCTATGTCCACGTGGAGCTGGCCAACCGGGAACTGTTCGCCCTTTACCATGTGGCAAAAAAGTTAAACGAGCGGCTGGCCCTGGAGGACATCCTGGAAATTGTGCTGAAGGAAGCGCGCCGGATTGTTGCGTACCATTCCGCGGTGATTTACCTCTGGTCGGAGGAGCGGGGGGCCTATGCCGCCGCCGCAGCCGCCGGCGCTTTTGCCGAACGCCTGCGCCGGAGCGAGATTCCGAAAGGGGAGGGGTTTCTCGGGCAGGTCATGGAAAACGGGACGCCGGAAATAGTTTTCGACGCCCGCAGCGACCCCCGTTTGAAAAAGGAGCCGGGGCTGCCCCAGATGTACCGCTCGCTTCTGGTCGTTCCTTTGCTTTCGGAAAAAGAAACGCTGGGGGCTTTAGTAATCGGCGACAAGCGCCCCCTGGCGTTTGACGAGCATCATTTGCATACGCTGGGCATTATCGGGGGGCAGGCCGCCATTGCGGTGACGAACGCCCTGCTGGTGCGGCGCCTGGAGCACAGCGCCAATACGGATGCCCTTACCGGCATTTACAACCACCGGTATTTCTGCCGGCAAATCGAAGGTGAGTACAGGCGGGCGAAAGAAGCCGGGCGGCCCCTGGGGCTGGTGATGCTGGACGTGGATTCTTTTAAGAGCATCAACGACCGCTACGGCCACCAGGCCGGCGACGCCGTCCTTTGCGAACTGGCGCGGATGATCAGAGACGCGGTGGGCGAAAAAGGCATCGTCGCCCGCTACGGCGGCGAAGAATTCGTCATTGCTCTGCCGGGGCTGGACGAAGCAGATTGCCTGGACCTGGCCGAGCAAATCCGGGAAACGGTGCGGGAGCATTACTTCCCGGCAGAGGGGCTCCCCCGGCAGGTACGGGTCAGCCTGGGGGTGGCCGTCTTCCCCCGACACGCGCAAGACGTGGCCGGCCTGATCAAAAAGGCCGACCAGGCCCTGTACAGGGCCAAAGAGGCGGGGAAAGACCGCGTGGTTTCCGCCTCGGCGCTGCTTTAAAAGGAGCTGCCGATATAATGGTTGAAGGAAATGTTTACCTGTGCGTAACATCGAGGAAAAAATGGAGGGTAAAAGCCAGGGGTATCATGGCCGTGTGCAGGATATTCAGGTGCGGGATGTTGACATTTTAGCATCAGTTTGATATAACCTGGTAAGAAAGTAAGAAAGGATGATTCGGTTTGAATATCGAACTTATTAAAATACGTTCCAGGGGGCAGTTAACTCTCCCTCTCCCCGTCCGGAAGGCTCTCGAGATAAAAGAAGGGGACTATCTTTTCTGGGAAGTTGAAAACAATCGTTTAATCCTTTCCAAGATGCCTTTATATAAGCAAGCCAGTTTTAATGACGGCATCTGGAAGTTGATCGGCTCTGCCCGGGATAAAGAGGGGAAGAATGACGTTTCCATGGATAAGCATAAATACCTGGGTGAAAAAACATGAGGGTTTTTGTAGACTCCAGCGCTATCGCAGCTCTCATGATGGAAAATGATCAGAATCACCGCCCGGCCGTTCAGACCCTCCGGAAATTAACAGAAAGAAGAGTCGAATTGGTCATTTCCAACTTTATTGTGGCGGAAGCATATAACTTGCTTGCGGTCCGAATCAACCCGGCAAAGGCCCGGGAGTGGTTTTTTGCAAACACGTGGCCGGTGGAAAGAGTTTCCATAGAAGATGAAAAACAGGCCCATAAGATTCTTCAAAAATACGCGGATAAAGATTTTTCTTATACGGACGCGACGAGCTTTGCGCTTATGCAACGCCTGGGCTTTGATCTTGCCTTTACTTACGACCGGCATTTTGTTCAATACGGGCTGGCGACGCAAGAAAGCATAAAATAACCGGCGGGGATTTTGCAAGGCAGGGGCTGCCGCGTCAGCGAGCGGGAGGCGCATGTAAAATTGGCCTGGCTGGAGGAACTGCTGGATCTCGTTTTTCCGCCCCGTCCGGTGTGTCCGCTGTGCGGGGAAGCGAGCGCCGGGGCGAGGATCTGTGCGCAATGCCTGGAACAGCTTGCCCGGTTTCGCCGGGGCAGCCGCTGTTTTAAGTGCGGGCGTGCTCCGGCGGCGGACCCGCCCCGGTCCTGGCGGAACAAAGAAGGGAGGCTGTTTTGCCCCGAGTGTTTGCGGGGCAACCATTGTTTTTTGCTGGCCCGCGCGGCGGGACCGTACGAAGGGACCCTGAAGGAGGCCATCCACCGGTTTAAATTCGACAAAAAACGTACCCTGGCCCGGCCCCTGGGCGCCCTGCTGGCGGACGTGGTGAGAGAAATCCTCTTCCTGGCTGAGCAGGAAGAGCCGGCCGGGGGACAGGAGCCGGCCGC
>DAISHP010000362.1:0-2621 GCA_036822475.1 Bacillota bacterium | reverse complement strand
CTCCCCCAAAGGGGCCCTGGGACTGATGCAGGTGATGCCGAAAACGGGTCAATGGGTGGCCGAAGAGATGGGAGAGGCCGTTTTTGATCCGGAGCAGCTTTTTGATCCCGAAACCAATATCCGCTTCGGGGCATGGTATCTGGCCGATCTCTTTCGGGAATTTCAAGGCGATCCGGTTCTGGTGCTGGCGGCGTACAACGGTGGGCGCAGCAACGTCAAAAGGTGGCTTGCCGGCGAGGGCCGAACCCAGATCAAAAACATCGACCGGGTGCCCTTCCCGGAAACCAGGCAATTTATCCGGAAGGTACTCTGGAACTATAAGGTGTATAAGTTTTTGTACCGTTAACCTTTCTTGCCTTCCAGATTATGGTATAAAAAGGAGCTACTCTCCACGAAGCGGAATAAATAAAGGCACTAAGGCACAAAGACAAAGAGGCACAAAGAGATATGTAATGGGAAAAGGCGAACAGATCGAAATCCTTTGGCTATTTGTCTGGGGGAAGAGAAAAATGCCGGATGAAATTTTGCGGGACGTAATCAAAGGAGCCTTTTACGGTGCGGCTGCCGGCGACGCCCTGGGCGGTCCGGCAGAGCTGCTGAGCGCAGGGGAAATCCGGGAAAAATACGGCGTCCTGAAGGAGATGACCGGGGGCGGCTGGCTCAACCTGAAACCCGGGGAATACACCGACGATACCCAAATGATTATTGCCGTAGCAAAGGGAATCCTGGCCAACCCTTATTCCCCGGTGGAGGAAATCGGACGGGCCTTCATCCGCTGGTACCAGTCCGGGCCAAAGGACATCGGCAACACCACCCTGATGTCCTTCCGCAACTACCTGCGCCTGGGGAACTGGCCTGAAGCCGCGAAATTAACCGCCAAGACCCTCAATAAACTGGACAGCAACGGAGGACTGATGCGGACGCTCCCGGTCACCTTCGGCTACTGGGGCAACCTTCCCGCCATGGCCAAATGGGCGGCCAAAATCTGCGCCATGACGCATTACAGTCAGGAAGGCGCCACCTGCTGCCTTTTTTACAACCTCCTGGTTTACTTCGCCGGCCAAAGGAGGGGCTCCAAAAGAGAGATGGTTACCCGGGCCCTGAGTGAGACGGACCGGTTCTGCAAAATGCTCGACCTGCACCCGACAAAATTCTTCTGGCACATCATTCACCACATTCAAAAAGGAGCGCCCGCGGTAATCCCCCGCGGCAACGCCCTGGACACGCTGGCCGCTTCCCTGCAAAGCTTTCTGCATACGGACAGTTTTGAAGAAGCGCTGGTGGAAGTGGTCAACCGCGGCGACGACACCGACACCGGCGGCACGGTTACCGGCGGCCTGGCCGGCGCCTATTACGGCTATTCGGCCATCCCCTCCCGCTGGCTGGCGGCGCTGAAAAAAACGGCGGTAATTGACGAAATCATCGAAGACTTCTGCCGCCTGCTCGAGACCGGCTGAAGAAAATACCCGCCGGGAAAAAGGCGGGCATGCAAAAGAGGGGGTATAAGCGCTCAAAAAATTTGAGGAGCGCAATATATACCATATGTTCATAACTATGATAAACCAATTTTAATCCTATGTCAATAAAAAATTGCCTGTAAGACAATGAATAAAAAATGATTCCAGTGCAATGTTGTCAAGGTTCGGTCCGGTCTGGTTGTTTCATTGGTGGTCTTGCAGGAAATAAAAATCCGGCCCTTCAGTGAGCCGGGTGAATACCGGGGAGCGACTGTTTTTTTGCCGGTATGTCCCTTAAAAATCGTAAGAATAGTAAAGAGCAAACTTCCGCCGCTCCCGGCATAAACCTCATCCCCTTTATAAAAAATAAATGGCGGAGCTGACGGGACTTGAACCCGCGATCTCCGGCTTGACAGGCCGGTATGTTAACCGACTACACCACAGCTCCGCGGCAATACATAGTATACAAAAGTTCCGCCGGAAAGTCAACCCGGCGGACGGAAGAATTTTTAAATTAAAGATCAGGCACAAAGTTTGCAGGCACAAAGGCACAAAGCCGGTCGTCAGCCGTCGGGCAGCAGTCGTCAGAACTGAAGGCCAGGAATCCGCGTTTACGAATTCCTTTTATCCCGACGACTGACCTCTGACGACCGACGACTGTTTTTTTGCCTCTGTGCCTTTGTGCCTTAGTGCCTTTCCTACACCGTCTGGCTGGCGGCGTAGGCGCCTTTGGCCTTCACCTTCGCCTGGGCGGCGGCCAGACGGGCGATGGGCACCCGGAAGGGCGAACAGCTGACGTAGTTTAAGCCGATCTCAAAGCAGAATTCGATGGAGTTCGGCTCCCCGCCGTGCTCGCCGCAGATGCCGATGACTAGGTCCGGCCTGGTCTGCCGGCCCAGCTCCACGGTCATTTTCATCAGCTTGCCGACGCCGCGGCGGTCCAGCACCATGAAGGGGTCTTCCGGCAGGATCTTTTTCTCCACGTATTCGTGGAGGAATTTGCCCTCCGCGTCGTCCCGGGAAAAGCCAAAGGTGGTCTGCGTCAGGTCGTTGGTGCCGAAGGAGAAGAACTCGGCCTCCCGCGCGATCTCGTCGGCCACCAGAGCGGCCCGCGGCACCTCGATCATCGTGCCCACCGCGTATTCTATTTTTACCCCGGTTTCT